>CAZUSM010000115.1:0-5062 GCA_964623675.1 uncultured Oscillospiraceae bacterium | reverse complement strand
GGCGCAGTCTTTCCAGCTGCCTTGGGATATACATAAACCAAACCCAGCAGTACCCTGAGCTTTATAACAACGCCCCCACGCTTTGGCGCTTTTTCACCGGCGTCGACTTTGAGGGGTACAGCAACGTGACCGTGTTCCTCGCCGGGGCGGCGGTGCTGCTGTTCATGTATTTCTGCCTGACGGGCGTGAAGTGCTTCACGCCGGACATGCTCATCCGCCTTTTCTTCATCTCCTCCATGCTCGTGCCCTACGTCCTGCCGAGAATGCACGAGAGGTATTTTTACATGGCGGACGTGATGAGCTTCATTTATTTCATGACCAACCGCAAAAAGTGGTATATCCCCGTCACGGTCATCATTTCCTCCGTGGTCGGTTACATCGCCTATTTCACGGAGATTTACGTGCGCGGCTATACCATACTTGACCAGTGGTATCTCGCCATTGCGTTCCTTGTCATTCTCGCCACCGAGCTGAAAGAGCTGTTCTCGCTTTATTGGCATCGCAGTCCCGACAGCATACCGCTTGAATAACCGGAGGTTTAACCATGCCACTTACTGCCAAGCTCGTCAAACGCGTCAACGGCAGCATTTTCATTCAGCTTGCCGCCGCGCTGATAATCGCGCTGTGCTTGGGCGCGTTTATATGGCTGACCGCCATCGGCGTGAACGCCTATTGGCCCGAGCCCGCCGCCGCGATATACGCGGGGCTGTTTCTGCTGTCGATGGTGCTGCTCATTCTGCGTCGGCGGTACGATGCGCTGATGCTGCTGGCCGCGGCGGTGTGCCTGTGCTGTGCGTTTTATGCGCGCGTGACCCTGCTGGGGTTTCAGTCGAGCGACTTTGTCTCGTGCCTGCTGCCGTGGACGAAGAAGCTGGGCGCGCTGCCGCTGAAAGAGGCGCTCAGCACGCCCATCGGGGATTATAATCTTCCTTATCTTTACTTCCTCACGGCGCTCTCGCGCACGGGCTGGGATGAGCTTTTGCACATCAAGTCCATGTCGTGCTTTTTCGACGTGGTGCTGGCGTACACGGTGCTGCGCCTTGTGGCGCTGGAGGTGAAGGATCGTCGGCTGGAGCTGGCGTCGTTCCTCATCGTGCTCATCTCGCCCACGGTGATGATTGACTCGGCGCAGTGGGCGCAGTGCGACTCGGTGTATGTGGCGTTTTGCCTCATCTCCGTGCTGGGCGCGATGACCGGGCGCGGCAGACTCTGCGCTATAAGCTGGACGCTGGCGTTCTGCTTCAAGCTGCAAGCGGTGTTCATTCTCCCGGCGCTGGCCGTGGCGCTGTTCATGGGGCGGGTCAAGCCCAAGCACCTGCTGTGGATTCCGGGGGTGTATTTTGCCTCGCTGCTCCCCGCGCTGCTGTGCGGCCGCAGTCTCTTGAGTTGCATGAACATTTACGGCGGGCAGATGGGCGAATATGCAAAGCTCTGGTACAATGCGCCGACTGTGTGGCGCTTTTTCGGCGCGACGCGGCCGGAGGAGTATCAAACCACCGCGATATTCATCGGCGTGGGCGCGGTCGTGGTTTTCACCGTGCTTGCCCTCACGCTCAGCAAGAAAATGACCTCCCGTCGGCTTTTGAAGCTGTTTTTCATCTCGGCGCTTTTGGTGCCGTTCCTGCTGCCGAGAATGCACGAGCGGTATTTTTACATGGCGGAGATTCTCGCGCTGGTTTATTTCATGTATGACCGCCGCAAGTGGTACGCCCCCGTGGCGCTCACCTTTGGCAGCCTCTGCAGCTATACCGGCGCCCTCGTCGGCGACTCCGCCGTCAACGGCCTGTATTTTTCAATTGCCTATCTGATAATCCTGGCAGTCGAAACAAGAGAGCTGTTCAAAGAGCTCTGGAGCATCACCCCGGATTGCATCGAAGTGGAGTGAAAAGAAAAATCCTCACACCGTGTCGGCGACAAGGTGTGAGGATTTTTCCTGGTGGAAGCGAGGGGAGTTGAACCCCTGTCCGAAAGCACTTTGACAGAAACTTCTCCGGGCGCAGACGGTTGTTTGCGTTCCCTTGCCCCGGCGCGAGCCGTCACGCTTCGGGGCTTGGTAGCTTCATTGTGCATGGCGCGCTCAAAGCTTCGCGCGCTCACGTTCACCACTAATCGACGCCCCGTCCCAAGCCGTGGTACTCTCAGGCGGAACGCTCGCTAATTAAGCAGCGAGAAGAACAGTATCGTTGTTGTTCTTTAATTTATAAAAGGTTGCCCGTTTTATGGATGTCAGGCGCATCCGCCCGCTATTCCTGCCTCCGCACCCCCGTCGAAACCGTTACGCCCCCATATAGGGCAGACCGCGCGCCAAAAGGCGCGGTCTGCATTGAGCCGGCTTGACCGGAGAATGACAGCGTTATGCCTTGGTGGGTTCGGGGTACTCGACGCCGAAGGTGTCCACCGTGACGGACTTCATGACCTGCGGGGTCTTGGGGCGGTCATTATAATCCGTGCGGACAGCGCAGATGTTGTCCACGGTCTCGATGCCCTCGATGACCTTGCCGAAAGCGGCATACTGGCCGTCAAGGTGCGGGGAATTGGCGTGCATGACGAAAAACTGGCTTCCGGCGGAGTTGGGCGCCATGGTGCGCGCCATGGAGAGGACGCCGCGATCATGCTTGAGCGGGTTTTTCACGCCGTTTGCGTCGAACTCGCCCTTGATCGAGTAGCCGGGGCCGCCGACGCCCGTGCCCTTGGGGTCGCCGCCCTGAATCATGAAGCCGGGAATAACGCGGTGGAAAATAAGGCCGTTGTAAAAGCCCTTGTTGATGAGGGAGATGAAATTGTTGACGGTGTTGGGGGCGATTTCGGGGTAAAGCTCCGCCTTCATGACATCGCCGTTTTCCATTTCAAAGGTGACAATAGGATTGCTCATTGGTAGTTCCTTTCTTTCATAATTCTGTCTATATCGCGCTTGGACTGGCGGTCGGCCTCGCTGTCGCGCTTGTCGTGCAGCTTTTTGCCCTTGCACAGCCCCAGTTCGAGCTTGACTCGGCTGTCCTTGAAATAAAGCGAGAGGGGGATGAGCGCGACGCCGTCTTGCATAATGCGGGCGTTGAGCTTCATAATCTCACGCTTGTGCATCAGCAGGCGCCGCGGGCGCATCGGGTCGCGGTTGAAGATGTTGCCCTGCTCGTAGGGGGAGATGTGCATCCCGCGCACGAAAAGCTCACCGTTTTTGACGGTGCAGAACGAGTCCTTGAGGTTGACATTGCCCGCGCGGATGGACTTGACCTCCGTCCCGGCAAGCTCAATCCCGGCTTCAAAGCGTTCAAGCACAAAGTATTCATGAAAGGCCTTGCGGTTGGCGGTGATTTGCTTTATGCCCTGCTGCTTCGGCACGACCGGTTCACTCCTTTTTCGTTATAGCTGACGGGAGTCGAACACCTGTCGCCTGTCAGCGTCCCTTATCGGCGCTTTTTGCCCTTTTCGTCTTGATGGGCGACAGCCCATCTGCACCTCAAAAGACAAAAATCGCTCGATAATTGTCGGCTGACAGGTGCTTCGCAGTTTAGCAGGTGCAGATTTTTGCACAGACGAGGCAAAGACCGCAGGGAATACTTGACGTATTTCCAAGGGCTTCAACGAAGTATGGGCGGAAATCTGCCCTGCTAAACCGATAGGGGTTCGACTTCCGTCAGCTATACATTTATTCTATCACAGCGCAAAGGAAAATAAAAGCACAATTTGTGAACAGGGGAGAGGGGCAAGCCTCAACCCTCGCGCCGTGCAAAATACTCCCTCGCGGCGTCGGCGTCGCGGTGGATTTGGGCGGAGAGGTCGTCGTAAGATGCAAACTTTTTCTCGCCGCGCAGGAATGCGTAAAACTCCACGCGCGCCTGACGGCCGTAGAGGTTGCCGGAATAGTCCAAAAGGTGGCTTTCGACGCTGACGCGGTCGGAATCCGTCACCGTGGGGCGGACGCCGACGTTCGTGACGGCGATGTGGCTGCCGCCGCCCTCCAAATACACCTTCGCGGCGTAAACCCCATGCTTGGGGACGAGCACGCCGTCGGGGAAATACATGTTTATCGTCGGCGCGCCGAGGTTTGTGCCGAGGTGATAGCCGGAGTGGACGGTGTCGGAAAGCGTGTGCGGATGGCCGAGGAAGCGGTTGGCCGTTTCCATGTCGCCGCTGGCAATAAGCTCGCGGATATACGTGGAGCTGACAATGCGCCCGTTGATGGTCTTGGCGGGGATGATGTCACAGCCGATGCCGCGCGCCTCGCAATATTCCTTCAAGCGCACAGCCGTCCCCGCGCCCTTGTAGCCAAAGCAAAAATCATGCCCGACGACAATCCACGCGATGGAAAGCTCATCAATGAGCGAGGCGATGAACGCCTCCCACTGCATGTGCATCATGTGCTCACTGAAGTGGAGAAAGACGACGTTATCTATGCCGTAACAGCGGCGAATAAGCTCCTCGCGGGCGATGGCGCTGTTGATGAGCGGAACGTCCTTGTGGAACACCAGCGTGTCCGGGTGCACGTCAAAGCTCAATACGCTCGCCGTTGCGCCTATCTCGTCGGCGCGTCGGCGCGTCATTTTCAGCAGCTCCCCATGGCCGACGTGGACGCCGTCAAAGAAGCCGAGCGCGATGGCGCGTTTAGTGTGTGGCATGTTATTTTACCTCAAAAAAGCTCTTTACAGTAGTCATGACGCCGTCATTGACCCGGCCGAGCATCAAAAGCTCGCCGCTTTCGGCATAGACGCGATATTCCCCGTCCGGCGTGTCCGGCGCGCTGACGGCAGTGCCGCATCTGATGCGCCGCTCGTCGCCGGGTGCGGCGCGCCATTCTGGCAGGGCGGCAAAAAGCGAGTCCACCGGCAGCAAAAGCCGCTCCGCGCCGCCCTCGGCGGCGGCGGAGATGACCTCGTCGAGCGTGTGGGTGCCGGCAACGGAGTAATCCCCCGCGCGCGTGCGCCGCAGCGCGCTCATGCACCCGCCCACGCCCAAGGCCGCGCCGATATCGTGGCACAGCGCGCGAATATACGTGCCCTTGGAGCAGGCGACGTCCAGCACCCAATCCTCGCCCTCGCGCCCGATGAGCGCAAGCTCGTGAATG
>CAZUSM010000114.1:0-5083 GCA_964623675.1 uncultured Oscillospiraceae bacterium | reverse complement strand
GCAAACAGACTCTAAAGATTTGTCATCGCTGAAATATGCCTCGGCAAGCTCGGCTATTGTGTTCACCAATTCCTCCTCGCTGTTGCCGCAATAATATGTGCTGCCGAGTATTTCTCTCGCCAAGTCAATATCCTCTTGGCATACCCGGCCGGTGTATATCCCGCCGCGCCATATAGTTTTTCCGTCGGCGGCCGCATTCGCTAGCTTTTCAAATGAGCTTTTGAGGTAGGGAAAGAATATTCCACTCTCCTGCATAGGCTCTTGAAGAAAGCTCTTGACGAATGCCCACGCGCCGTCTTTGTTTGTGCATGCGGTTGTTATCCCGATTTTGTTTTGCGGAGTGAGAATATGCATTACCTCTCCGCGGCTGTTGGGGAATCCGACGGGATTTGCGTTTTTGCCAAACCTGTCGTTGTACTGCGCAACAAACACCGTTGACAAAAGCGGCGCATAAATGCAGTTTGCTTCACTCTCTTCGGGGAAAAGTATATTCATTTCCTCGCGCTCGTTCATGCTTTTGCACAGCGTGAGCAGCTTCTTGAACTCATCTCCGTCAAAGCTGCATTCGCCGGTTTCCCAGTCTATGAACTGATTTTTTGCGGTCATGAGCAGCTTCAGATATTCGCCGGGTGCAAGCCCCTCTACGCGAATGCGCCCGTCTGATTTGTATTCGGTAAATTCATCGTACGTCCACCCCTGCGCTGACCCGACAACAGCGGGATCGGCAAACATTGTGAATATCTCCACGCTGCTCGTGACATACGGTAGCTTTCTGTCAATCGCAAGCGCATCAAAAACGTTGCCGAAATAGTCATTGATATCAATGTCCGGGGCAGTATGTATATACGGATAAAGATCATCCAATAGCCCCTGCCTCAAATAAGCATCGGCGGGCAACCCGTTCAAATCTATCAAGTCCGGGAGCTTTCCCGAAATAAGCTCTGTGTTCAGCTTCGTCACGGCGTTGTTCCAATCCTCTTGGCTTGCGTCACGATAGAGCGAATTATATGCCGTCAGCTCTATTTTGTACTTATCACTGCTTTTGTTGAACAGCGCGACAGCTTCGCGCACGGAATCATCCGGGCTTAGGATCAACAGCGTCAACGCCGTGCGCTCGTCCTTGCCTTTTTCGACAACGCAGTATTCGTATGAAAGCAGCTGCGTCTGGCTGAATCTCCCCGCCACGACGGCGAACGCCCCATCAGGCAGAGGGAACACATGACAGTCCCCGCTCGACAGCCCCAAATCAGACCATGTGAACATGCTCTCCTCCGCCTCTGCATCTGTATTGCATGCGCAGAACTCGGAGGCTTTATATAAATAGCAATCGGCGTTGTTGTCTCCGTCAAAAGCATTCACGATAGAGCCGAGCTTGATGCTCTCGCCCCACGTCTTTCTGTCTGTGTCGATGGGGAGCAGCACGTATGTCGCCCCGCCGTCCTCAGTGGCGCAAACGGCAGCTTGTCCCGTAGACAGGGTGACAACGCCCATGGGATTTGCCCGATTTTGAAGTGAAAAAACGAAGCTCCCGTTCGCGTCGAAGATAAGACACACGGTTTTTCCGTGCTTTATCGTCACGATGAGATTGCCTTGCCCATCCGAATTGAGGAAAAGATTATCCCCCGCGTAAGTGTACGCATCCTCTTTTTCCATCAGCTCATTGAGCGAGATTTCCGCAGTCGGCGTCAAAGTGCTGTCATAGTGGCAAAGAAGATAGTCGTTGCCGTCAACTTCCCGTGGGCAGAGATACACGCACCAAAACCCGCCCTGACCGTCGCTCGCTATGTCGAGAGGAATGCTGTCGCCGCCAGCGTCAATCGGCAGTTTTCCAAAACCCGTGCCGTCGGTGTTGAGCTGGGCAATGTAATAAGCGAGGTTATCCTCGTCGGCCTCCTCTCGGCAACACAATAAAACTCTGCCGCCGTCCAAAGCACTGCCGGAAATCGCAGTTATCGAATCGGGCAAGGCGAAATAGTGCGTGAGTATATATTCGTCCGAAATCGCTTCTTCCGCCGGTTTCCCACAGGCCGACAAGGAAAATGCCCCGATGAAAATTAAAAGATATAAAACTGCTTTTTTCATAATAATCACCCCAATTGCTCGGCAAGATAAATGCTCACCCTGCTTTGTATCTGCTTCATTGTCTCCTCCACACTTTGCCCATCGGCGAAATAAGCCCCCGCCGCAGAATGAACAATCTGCCATATCTGCGCGTCATGGCGGACAACGGTGTCGGCGTCAATGATGATATCTGCCAGCTTGTTCATCGCCTCCAAGCCATAAGGGTGATACTGGTGAATGTCGCTGAAGCCTTCCCATGTTTGGCTTATCTGCTCTTTCAACCCGTCCAGCCTCGGCGAAATGAAGAACTTCATCTTATATTCCTCTGTCAGAAACTGCCGCAAGAATTGCCAACACAGCTCTTTGTTCGGCGAGTATGCCGAAATGCCGTAGCTGAGCAGGGGATAGACCGCACTGCCGACCTCCGGCAAACCCGGAAAACAGTAATCCTCATAAAACGCCTGCGGCGCAGTGCTCGCCATCCACACATCATTGGCGTTTATATAATAGAGCAAGCCCGTGCTCGTCGACACCTCATCCACCAGCACCGGGCTTTGCATCGGCGTGCCTGTCTCCGGCATTTGCTTCATCGTTTCTAGCATATTTCTGAAATAATCCGATTCAAAATAGCATTCGCCGCGCGTCCAGTCCACCAGTTTTTTGCCGGAGGCGTCGACGATGTTGCCCAACAGCCACATGCGGTCATGGTGTGTGTCAAAAACGGTTTCAAAGAAATCGCTGTTGTCAATCACGGCGTTCAGCGCGTCATACGTCCAATTTGCCTCCGACCCGACGGCGCTTGAGGCCGCAAAAGTGGTCACGAGTGAAAAGGCAGGCACAACTTCAAATAGTCCGCCGCTTATTTCAAGCGAAGTCATGACGCCGGGGATGAAGTCACCGCGCGCCAGCTCCGGGTCATTGTCAATGTAAGGGTACAAATCCTCCAGCAATCCGCGCCTTGCAAATTGCGCCGACGAGGGGATAGTATCAACCGAGATCATTGAAAAATCGTATATATCCGGCATGTTGCCCGCGACAACGTCCGCCGTGAGTTTTGCGGCGGACAAGCTGCCGTTCGCGCCGCCATACACTGAATAATCCACAATCTCAATCGGGCAGTTGGGGTGACTGCTGTTCCACGCCCTTATTGCCTCTTGGACACGGAAGTCTATCCCGTTCGGGTCTGTGGTCGCAAAGCGAATCACGCCGCTGTTTTCATTGCTTGCTTCAATCGGCGAAAGCACGAGCAGGGGAGAAGGCTTGCCGTGCTCAATGCCCCCGGTACATACAAGCCTCTCGCCCACCTCGGCGATGCCACCCGGTATAATGCCTATGCCGTTCCATGAAAACAGCTTTTTGAACTCTCCGGTCTCAAAACGATAGCCGAAAAGCGCGCCGCTGCTGCTCAAATATACATCCCAAACCGCGCCGCCGCTTATGTCCGCAAACGGCATATTGAAAACCACGCTGTCCGTAAGAGTGAGCTTTCCTGCCGAAAGGGAATATACATCCACACGATAATTGTCGCCCTCGCTATATGCCAGTATTATCTCACCGGCATGACTGCGCGCAAGCCTCGCCCCGGACTGCACCGACAGCGTCTGCACTTCGTTTACCTCCGTGCCGATTCCAGCAGAGACAAGCTGCCCATTCCCCATGATGAACAGCGCCCCGTCTGCGACTTCAAGCTCACTCGGAATCCAACCGTCACCTGTGCCCAAACCCTGCAAAGGGTAGCTTTCAACGATATTGCTGTTGGGATTGTGCTTGATGATATCATATTCGCCGTCCTCATTTGCAGACGCGGCGAGAACGTACACCACCCCGTCTGAATCCACGGAAAGGTCACAATACAGCTTGTCCGCAGAGCTGAGCAACACGGAGTCGTCCAGCGTCTCGCAGTCGAAACGGTTTACATAATACATTTCGCTGTCACTGCCGATATAGTATACGACACTGCCAAAGGCGGAAAGCCTGTCACTCGTCCAAATCTCGCCCTCACCCGGCGGCGTTTCGAGCGCAAAGCCCGGCGGGACTATTCTTTCCGCTTCCGACGCCGCGTCAATCTCGTCAAACGACGCCTTGTCCGTCCCCACCGCGCCGGAACATGCAGTCAAACCGCAGACGAGCACAACGACAACCAATGCAATAAAAAGCCTTTTCATATTCCGCTCCCTTGCCGAGGATATGCCCGAAAGCAACCTCTTTCTTTATCACTCTCCGACATAATTCTATTTGCTTTAATACTTTAGACTGTGTAATCAGAAAAATGTTCCCAAGCTTTTGCATTTTTATTCAGAGTGACAGCACTATGAACCGTTTTTATTATTGCATCAGGCAACAAAAAAGAGTGCGGAGGTCGAAGCTCCGCACTCTTTTGGTATCAGCTTATTTTTTCGTTTATCCAGTCGATGATGTCTTTGTACACTTCCGTGTGGTTGGTTTCGTTGAGCATTTCGTGGCGGCCGCCGGGGTAGAGGCGGATTTTCACGTCGTGAAGACCGGCCTTGCAAAATGCTTTGTATGCGCGGTCAACGCCCACGCCGTAATCGCCCACGGGGTCATCCGCGCCGGACATGAAGTAAACGGGCTTGGTTTTGTCCATTTTGTCGATGTTGCTTTGCGTGGTGACGAACTTCACGCCGCCCATCATGTCGCGGTAAAGGCTGGCCTTGCACACAAAGCCGCACATCGGGTCGGCAATGTATTTGTCCACAGCCGCCTCGTCGCGCGTCAACCAGTCAAAGGGGGTGCGCGGGTCGGTGATGTGGCTGAGATAAGTGCCGAAGGCGACGTCATTGAGCTGCTGCCCGTCGGCGCGCGCGCCCTTGAACTTCACAGTCAGATTCGCCAGCAGCCCGCCGGCATAGACAAGCGCCTTGCTCTGATGCCCTGTGCCGCTGATAATCGCCGCGTCGTATTTGTCCGGGTGCTTGATGATGAGCGTGCGGGTGAGGAAGCTGCCCATGCTGTGGCCGAAGAAAATGTACGGCACGTCGGGGTACTCCTCGTGCATTTGGTC
>CAZUSM010000113.1:0-5099 GCA_964623675.1 uncultured Oscillospiraceae bacterium | reverse complement strand
GTGTGCGCGCCGATGGTGGTGCCGACGGAGTTTATCTCCACCTTGCCGTTGAGCTTGGCGAAGCGCTGCTCGACGAGGTCGGCCACGGCGCGGGCGTCATCGTAGCACGCCGACTGCGAGATATAGCACTTGCCGGAATAGTCCAAGCCGCCGTCGGCGGTGCGCTCCATGCGGTCGACGATTTCTTTTATCACGCGCTTTTTCGTGCGTATCTTCTCGCGCGGGATGAGGCGGCCGAGATTGTCCATATTCAGCAGCGGGCAAATCTCCAGCAAGCCGCCGAACACCGCCGCCGTTTTGGAGATGCGGCCGCCGCGCACGTAGGCGGAAAGGTCGGTGGAGAAAAACCAGTGGTGCAGCTTCAGCTTGTTGGCCTCGATCCAGTCGGCCAACTCCCACGCGCTCATGCCCTCGTCGCGCTTGGTGGCGGCGGTGTCCATGATGAGGCCGTAGCCGGAGGACGCGCCGAGCGAGTCGATGATATAAATGCATCTTTCGGGGTAGCGCTCTTTGAGGATGGAGGCGGCATTGCGCGCGGAGTTTATCGTGCCGGAGATGCCGGAGCTGAGGCAGACGTGCACAATGTCCTTGCCCTCGTCGAGAAACGGGGTGAAAAAGTCGACATATTCGGAGATGTTGACCTGCGAGGTGCGCGTGTCCGCGCCGTCGGCAATGCGCTTGTAAAACTCCTCAAAGGGGATGGTCGCCCCAAGGTCGTCGATATACTCTTTGCCGTCAATGGCAAAGTGAAAGCAGACATAATGAATGTCGCGCTCGTCAAAATGTTCTTTCGTCAAGTCCGCTGTCGAGCAGCAGCTGAGTATGTATTCGTTCATATTCTAAAACCTCTCTCCTTGATAGGATTTCACCGACGCCCATTATATAACCGCTTTTCAAGTTCTGCAAGCTACTGTTCGGCGAATTCCTCTCTCCGGGTTTGAGGGCGGGTAGAGACTTCTACCCGCCCGAAATCGGATTCTACACAGCGTAGAATATGCATTCAAAAGTTCAGGATTTCTTGCGTTTTCTCGGCCTGCGCTGAATATTGCAGGCGAGAAAGACGATGATCACAGCCGGCACGCCGATGAGGAAAAGCTGCCACGGGCGTGTGCCGGGGAGGACAAAGTAGAGCATGACGAAAACGGAGAACACAAACGCTGCGATGATATATTGCAGAGCGTCGCGTTTTTTGAAAACGCACATCAAAATCATCGTCACCAAAAGCGACACCGGCAGCGCGATGGCGAAAATATGCCAATAGATAATGCCGGCCGCGAGCCACAGCGTCACAAACGCGAGAATACACGCCGTCCATATCGACACGAACACAAGCGCCGTGATCATGTTTTCGCTGTACTCCCTGTCGGCGGGGGTGGGCGGCTCGACAGGCTCTTCCTCCGGCTCGGCGGGGGCTTCCCACGCGTCGTGCGAGGAGAGGAGATAATCCACCGTGACGCCGAACATGGCGGCAAGCTGGGTCAAGACGTAGGCATCGGGGATGGCCTCGCCGCGCTCCCACTTGGATATGGTTTTGTCGGAATAGTTCAGCCGCGCGCCGAGCTCGGCCTGAGTCAGACCCGCGCCCTGGCGCAGCTTGATGATGTTGCTGGCCGACACCAGCTTCAGTTCGTTAAGATCCAAAAGTTCAACCTCATTATGTCCGGTGTACCGCGCGGCAAGCCGCGCCCGCTCATTCAAATTTACTTCAATTTATAGTACCATCTATTTTAATAACAAAACTCACTTTCGTCAAGTAAAAGCTCATTGAAATGCGCGGGAGAATCATGTATAATTATTTCAACTGGAATAACGGAGGTTCGGCCAATGAACATCGAAAAGACAATAAAAAACCTTGAAGCACGCGGCTTTGCCGTGAAATTCTTTGAAAAGGGCGCGGACGCGGCGGAATATGTCGCGGGGCAAATCCACTCCGCCACCGTCGGCATCGGCGGGAGCAAGACCGCGGAGGCGCTGGGGCTTTATGACAAGCTCGCGCAGGACAATGCCGTGGCCTGGCACTGGGTCACCCCCGGCCGCGAGACCTTGCAGCGCGAAATGACGGCGGAGTATTTCATCTCCAGCGCAAACGCAATTTCCGAAAACGGCGAAATCCTCAACATCGACGGGCGCGGCAACCGCGTCGCGGCCACACTGTTCGGCCACAAGAAGACGTTCATCATCGCCGGCACAAACAAAATCTGCCCCGACTTTGACTCCGCGCTCCACCGCGCGCGCAACGTCGCCGCCGTGACAAACGCCGGGCGCTTTGATTACAACACCCCCTGCAAAATCGACGGCAAGTGCCACGACTGCCGCTCGCCCCAGCGTATTTGCAACGCGCTGACGGTGCTGTGGGGGCCGATGATGGACATGGAAACCGAGGTCATTCTCATCAACGAAGAACTGGGCTATTGATTAACCCCACGAATAAAAAAGGAGGATAAACTCATGTCATTTGTACGACGCAACGGCGAGCTGCCCACCGTGCACAAGAAATTCTTCGACGGCGCGGGCGAGGCGGAGATGCACATCATTTTGAACGGCGCGGACGAAATGCACGGCAAGGGCCGTCTTTTCAACCACGTCATGCTGCCCCCAGGCGCGGAAATCGGCTGGCACATTCACCACGGCGACGGCGAGACCTATTACATTCTCCGCGGCCACGGCGAGTATAGCGACAACGGCAACGTCGTCACCGTCGGCCCCGGCGACACCACCTACGTCGGCGACGGCGAAGGGCACAGCCTCATAAACAACACCGACGAACCCCTTGAGGCCATCGCGCTGATTCTTTATACCTGATATTATGAAACACCCCCTGCGCGGCTTTTTCGCGCAGGGGGTGTGCCGTATCGGCGCTTTCGCGTCAATCGCCCATGCAGATTCCGATGTCGCGGGCGACCTTGATGATCGGGTGGTCGACGGGGAGGAACTTGGTTTTGCTCGCCGCGTCGTCGAGCGGAATGGAGCAGATTTCGCCGTTTTGAACGGCGACCATGCGGCCGTACTGCTTGTTGATGATAAGCTCTGCCGCCGCCGTGCCGAACTGCGTGGCGAGCACGCGGTCGTAGGGGCAGGGAGGGCCGCCGCGCTGATAGTGACCGGGCACGGTCACGCGCGTTTCCTGCCCGGTGAGGGCTTCAAGCTCGGCCGCAATGGCGTAGGACACGGTGGGGTAAAGGCTGTTTTCCTTTTTGCGGCGGCTGGCCTCTTCGTCGAGCTTCTTGTCGTTAACGGCGACCGCGCCCTCGGCGCAGGCGATGATGGAAAAGCCGCGCCCGGCTCTGTCGCGCTTTTGGATAAGCTCGGCGATTTTGTTGATGTCATAGGGGATTTCCGGAATGAGTATGGCGTCGGCGCCGCTGGCGATGCCCGCGTGCAGCGTCAGCCAACCCGCGTCGCGCCCCATCAGCTCCACCACGAAGGTGCGCCCGTGGGAGCAGGCGGTGGAATGGATATAGTCAATGACGTTGGTGGCGATATCCACCGCGCTTTGGAAGCCGAAGGTGGTGTCTGTGCCCCAAATGTCGTTGTCGATGGTCTTGGGGAGGGTGACGACGTTCATGCCCGCGTCGGAAATCAGCTTCGCGCTTTTCTGCGTGCCGTTGCCGCCCATGATGACAAGGCAGTCGAGATTGAGGCGGTTGTACGTGTCGCGCATGGCGGGGATCATGCTCTCGCCGTTTTCGTCGATGATGTCCTTGCCGGGTATGTACCGCTGGCGCGATGTGCCGAGGATTGTGCCGCCCTCGGTGAGTATGCCGGAGAAGTCCTTCGGCTCCATGAATTTATAATCGCCGTCGGCAAGCCCGCGATAGCCCGCGTACATGCCGAAAATTTCAACGTTGTTCCCCAGCTTTTCAAACAGAGCCTTGCCCACGCCGCGTATCGCCGCGTTCAAGCCCTGACAGTCGCCGCCGCTGGTGATGATGGCGACGCGCGTCATTCTCTTCATCTTCATACCTCCATCGGATTCATAAACCGTTATCTCAGCCACTATATTATGTTATATTTTCGCCAAAAAAGCAATTGACATTTCACACAGATTGCGTCATTTTTACCCCTCGCGAAACAAATGCGGATTGATATTTTGACCATACCGTGATAAAATAGTGTAAATTTTATTGTTCGGGTCAACAGGAGTTTAGATATGAAAATCGCAGTGATAACCGGGGCGTCGTCCGGCATGGGGCGGGAGTTTGTGTACGCGTTTGACAAAAGCGAGGAGTTTGACGAGCTGTGGGTCATCGCCCGGCGCGCTGACCGCCTTGAAGAGCTTCAATCGCATTGCCGCGCCAAGGTGCGCCCCATCGCGCTCGACTTGGGTCAGCGGGACAGCTTTTCGGCGTACAGCCGCCTGCTCGACGCGGAAAAGCCGGAGATTGCCGTGCTGGTCAACGCGGCGGGCTTCGGGCTGTTCGGCGTGTTCGAGGAGATGGACTGCGACAGGCAGCTTGATATAATCGACCTCAACTCCCGCGCGCTCACGGCCATGTGCCACATCAGCATCCCATACATGACGCGCGGCAGCCGCATTGTCAACATGGGGTCGATGTCCTCTTGGCAGCCCGTGCCGTATATCAACGTTTACGGCGCGTCAAAGGCTTATGTGCTCAGCTTCTCCCGCGCGCTGGGTGTGGAGCTGAAGTCAAAGGGCATCCACGTGATGACGGTCTGCCCCGGCTGGATCAAAACCGAGTTTTTCTCCCACGCCATTCATGACAACACCGTCAATTACTTCAACCGCTATTACACCGCCGAGCAGGTGGTCGAAAAGGCGGTCAAGGACTTGAAAAAGGGCAAAAAGGTCTCCGTGCTGGGCTTCCCGGAGCGCATGCAGGCGAGGCTGGTGAAGATTCTGCCGACGGATTTGGTGATGAACACCTGGTGCCGCCAGCAGGGCAAATAAAGCGGATACTATACTATATATAAGGAGACGGAAACATGCTGCAACCCAATGACGTTATGCGCACCGAGGACAAGGACTGGGAAGAGTTCAAAAAACAGGCCGTCAAGGACGAGCTTTA
Source organism: uncultured Oscillospiraceae bacterium (assembly GCA_964623675.1). Taxonomy (GTDB): domain Bacteria; phylum Bacillota; class Clostridia; order Oscillospirales; family Oscillospiraceae; genus Limivicinus. The sequence continues at coordinate 72 of CAZUSM010000113.1, read as the reverse complement.
TTACAACGGCCCCGGCGACCTTTTGGACACCGCCGAGGGGCGCGCGAAGTTCTGCCGCCTCAATGACACCAC
>CAZUSM010000112.1:0-5130 GCA_964623675.1 uncultured Oscillospiraceae bacterium | reverse complement strand
AACACAGCACAGAAAGGTATAATAGCTATGAGCGAATGCACACATGATTGCTCCACCTGCGGCGAAGATTGCGCCAGCCGCGAACAGGAGAGCTTCAGAAAAGAACTGCACGACGGTGCAAGCGTGAAAAAGGTCATTGCCGTTGTCAGCGGCAAGGGCGGCGTGGGCAAATCCCTCGTGACGAGCCTGCTCGCCTCCGAGATGCAGCGCCGTGGGCACAATTGCGCCGTTTTGGACGCGGACATCACCGGCCCCTCCATCCCCAAATCCTTCGGCGTGACGCAGCACTGCGTCGGCACGGATGAGTATATCCTCCCCGTCACCACGCACACCGGGCTTCAGATTATGTCCATCAACCTCATCTTGCAGGATGAGCGCGAGCCGGTTGTGTGGCGCGGCCCTGTCATCGCGGGCGCTGTCACCCAGTTTTGGACGGACGTATTGTGGCAGGATGTTGATTACATGTTCGTCGACATGCCTCCCGGAACGGGCGACGTGCCCCTCACGGTGTTCCAGTCCCTGCCCGTTGACGGCATCGTCATCGTCACCTCGCCCCAGGATCTTGTCGGCATGATCGTCGCCAAGGCCGTCAAAATGGCCGAGATGATGAACATTCCCGTCCTCGGCATCGTGGAAAACATGTCTTACTTCAAGTGCCCCGAATGCGGCAAAGAGCACAGCATTTTCGGCGACAGCAAGGTCGCGCAGGTTGCCGAGGAGTTCGGCATCGCGCACCATGCGCGCCTGCCCATTGACCCCGTCATCGCCACCATGGTCGACGCCGGCGAGGTCGAGTATGTCAGCGGCGAGCATATTGCCCCCATCGCCGACGTGATTGAAAAAGGAGAACAGTGAAAATGATAATTGCGGTTGCATACGATAACGGCCAAATCGGCGAGCATTTCGGCCACGCGCAGACCTTCGCGCTCTATGATTATGACATAAATGACCTCACCAAGTGCACCAAGCGCCTCATCGACGCCTCCGACCGCCACGGCCATCAGGCCATGGCCGAGCTCATGCGCGACAACGGCGTCGCCGCTGTCCTCTCCGGCAGCATGGGCACCGAGGCCAAGCACCAGCTTTTGAGCTTCGGCATTGTCCCCATTTCCGGCTTCTGCGGCGACGCGGACACCGCCGCCGACATGCTCATCACCGGCCAGCTCCCCATTGACGGCAGCGAAGAGGGCAACTGCTCCGGCGGTTGCGGCGGCTGTGGCGGCTGCGGCGGCCACGACGACGAAGGCGGCTGCTCCTGCGGCTGCGGCTGTCACTGATATAATCAGCTTGCATAATCCCACGGCTCAGCCGTGGGATTATTTGCGCCACTTCGAGCCGACAGCACAATCGCGCGCGGCGATATCGCCGCGCGAATTGGTCTTTCGGTCTGTTGTTATCGCAGTAAATTGCTGATAAACTGAACACAATAAATATACTGCGGGAGGTACACCCATGGACAAGCTGATTTGTTTGGAGGAGCATTATTCATCACCGGCGATAAAGGCGAAAATTCAGAAAATCATCGGCGCGGAGGGCGCGCCCTTGGCGAGCGTCACGGAGACCGAGCGCCTTGCCTCCGACTTGGGCGCGGGGCGCATCGCGTACATGGACGCCGTCGGCGTCACCACTCAGGTTTTGAGCTGTGCCGACGAATACCCGGCGCTTCTGCCCCCGCAGTACGCCGCGCGGCTCTGCCGCGAGCTTAATGACGAAATGCACCGCGCCGCCGAGGCTCAGCCCAGCCGTTACGCCTGCTTTGCCGCCTTGCCCCTCGGCAGCCCCGCCATGGCCGCCGACGAGCTGGAGCGCTGTGTGACCGAGCTTCATTTTGCCGGGGCGATGCTCATCGGCCATTATGAAAGCCGCCCTTATGACGACGAGTGGTATTTCCCCATTTTTCGCAAGGCCGAGGAGCTGGACGTGCCGGTTTACATGCACCCGTGCAAGGTCGACCCCGCCATCGCCGACAAGTATTATAACGGTGCATGGTCGCCGCAATGCGCCGCGCTCCTTTCCGGCTTCGGCATCGGATGGCACTATGACGTGGGCATGCAAGCGGTCAGAATGATGCTCGCGGGCGTGTTTGACCGCCTGCCCAAGCTCAAAATCATCCTCGGCCACTGGGGCGAGGTCGTGGCGTTTTTCATGCACCGCATGGACGAGATTCCCCAAGCCGTCACCCGCCTCAACAAGCCCCTCAGCCGATATTTCAAGGAGAATGTCTACGTCAACCCCTCCGGCATGATGTATGAGGAGCAGCTTCGCTTCTGCATGTCCACCTTCGGCGCTGACCACATCCTCTGGGGCGAGGATTACCCCTATCGCAGACCGGACAATATCCGCACCATGCTCGAAAACCTCGATATCTCCGAGTCGGAGCGCGATAAAATCGCATATCTCAACGCGCAAAAGATTCTGCGTCTATGAAAAATCGGTGGTCGAAAGACCACCGATTTTTTGCGTATATTGGCTTATTACAGCAGATTTTCAAACAGGGGATTCTTGTGCGAGAACATGTCCCACATTCTCTCGGCGTCCGCCATGGCCACGCTGAAGGTGTATTCGTCCTTGAGCGCAAGCTCGGAGTTGGCATAGCCTATCTCCTCCACGCCCGCTGCCAGCTTTTCGACAACGGCGTCGGCAAACTCGTCCACGTTCACGCCGTTTTTCTGCATGCCGGGGCCGGCGAGGTCGGTGTCCACCATCGGCGGGAGAATCTCCACCACCTTCACGCCCGTGTTGCGCAGCTGCAAACGCAGCGAGCGGGTGAAAAAGTGAATGCCGGTCTTCGTCGTGGTGTAAATGGGCACCCAAACCGCAGGCATGATGCCAAGGCGCGAGGATACGTTCACAATCGTCCCGCCATGCTTGACAAAATACGGGGCAAACAGCATGGAAAGGTGAATGGGCGCTTCGAGATTGGTGTTGATTTCGGCCTGAACCTTGGCAAAATCGTTGTCCTCAAGGCTGAGGTTGATGGGGCGCTGAATCCCGGCGTTGTTGATGACAACATTCACCTCCGGGTACTCCGCCGTCACCCAGTTGAACAGCTCTTTGCGCGCCTCGGCGTCGGAAATGTCACAGCCCTTCACGATGAGCTCCGGGCACTTTTCCTTTGCCGCTTCCAGCTTGGCGACGTTGCGCCCGACGATGATGACCTTGCTGCCCGCCGCGACAAGGCGTGTGGCCAGTGCAAAGCCGATGCCGCTGCCGCCGCCGGTCAAGAGTATGGTGTTTCCGGAAAGATTCATGCCTCAAACCTCCCCATCGTAGTTGTACACGGGCAGACCCATCTTTTTCAGCTCTCTTGCGATGTGGTCTTCCATGGTGTACGCCGGGCGGCCGAGCAGCCACTCCAGCACGTTCTTGTTCGCCGCGAAGCCGTACTCGTTGTAAACATCGCGTATCGCCAGCGCGCCGCGGCGGGAATAGCTGTCGTTGCCGCTGTTGATGAAGTTCTCGAAAACGCCGGAGAACATGTGCTTGCGGTCATACCAAATGGTCTCGAAGTCCTTGCCGGACATTTTTTTGAGCATGTCGGCAATCTCGTTTATAGAGAGATAGCTCGGCCCGCACAGCTCATAGGTGGCGAACTGATGCTTCTCGCCCTCGCGCAGCACCACCGCCGTGGCCTCCGCGACGTCCAGCACGTCCACATAGCCGAGCTTTCTGTCGAGCGGCTTCCAGTTTTCATACTTGCCGGAGTTGAGAATCAGCGGCACGATCACGTTGTAAGAATAGTGCAGTGGCTGGAGAATGGTGAAGTTCCAGTTGTTTTGGAAGCCGACCAGCTTCAAATGCTCCTCAATGACCAGCTTCTTCTGGTGCTGCAAAAGCCCGGAGAGGTTCGGGTGCGTCACGGAAAGCTGCACGAATTGCTCCACGCCCTCTTCCAGCGCGCAGTCGATGGCCAATATGCCCAGCTCGTCCTCATCATACAGCATCATCGGCGGGACGTAGGCGACCTTGTCGCACCCGCGCATAACGCTCCTGACGAAGTCCTCGTCGCGCATGTCGCCTATCATGACTTCCGTTATGCCCTCGTTGAGCAGGGTTTCAACCTTGGGGTTGATGTCCGTTGCGCGCACGTCAAAGCCTTGCTTGGCAAGCACCGTTGCCACCACGTGGCCGACCTTGCCCATCGCGCTTGTTACCAATACCATGATTCATATTCTCCTTTCGATTTTTTGCTTGTTGTCGATATAATTGCGCTTTATGCGCCGAAAACGGTTTTCCCGCCGACGGTGACGCTCTTGATTTTCGCCATGTCGCCGATGCTCTTGGCGGGGTCGCCGTCGATGAGCAGGTAGTCGGCGTATCTGCCCGGCTCGATGATGCCGGTGTCCTTGAGGGCATAGCTGTCCGCCGTGATGCCCGTCGCGCCCGTGATGATTTCCAGCGGCGTCAGCCCTGCGGCGTTCATCAGCTCCATTTCATAATGCAGCCCCTTGCCGAACTTGACCCACGGCAGGAAGATGATGTTGCTCGCGTCCGTGCCCACCATCAGCTTCACGCCCGCCTCGTGCAGCATCTGCACGCACTTGACGGAGTTTTGATAGTCCTGTTTTTTGTACCCGTAGATGGGAATGTCCGCAAAGCCCTTCATCATCGCCAGCGTCGGGACGCACGGCGCGCCGTGCTCGGCGACCTTGTCCACCATGTCGGCAGTCATCGCGGCCTCCAGCGGCACATGGATGTGAATGTCCACGCCCGCCGCAATGGCGACCTCCATCGCCGGCACGGACACCGCGTGGCATGCAACCAGTTTGCCGTGCTTGTGGGCTTCTTTCACGATGTCCATCACCACGTCGTCGCGGATTATGGTCTTGGCCATCATGGGCTTGTGCTCGATGATTATCTTGATGTACTCCGCACCGTTTGCGATTTCGGTCGCCACGAATTCCTTCGCGTCGGTCACGAAGCCCAGCGCGCGGTTATACGTGGAGTAAACGCGCCCCTCTTTGTTTTGGCGAATGGCGCTCGGCGACTGAATGGACATTGCGCCCGTCACGCCGCTTTTCAGGTTCGCGCGCACGTTGCGCATCTGCGTGACGTGGCAGTGCCCGTCGATGAGACCCGGCATCATGAACGCGCCCTTGGCGTCAATGACCTGCTCTGCCTCGCACTCGG
>CAZUSM010000111.1:0-5151 GCA_964623675.1 uncultured Oscillospiraceae bacterium | reverse complement strand
ACTCCATTCCTCAAAAAAAGTGAAGCATACCCGTCGCCAAAGCGACGCATCGGATGGTCTGATTATACAACGTTAACAGGGGCTTGGCAAGGGGGATTGTGCGGATATAATCGAACCCCCGGTGGGGGCACCGGGGGTGGGGAAAGCGGGGTTTCCCGAAGCCGGGGCGGCCGCGGGGGTCGCTCGGCTTTTCGCCACGACAGCTGTCGCCAGCTGCCGATTGTCGCCATCCGTGTTGAGACGCACGGAATTGTAATGATATCGCCGGGGTGATATACGCGCCGGGGCTTTATGCACCGGGGTGTGATATCTGCACCGGGGTGCTGTCTGCGCCGGGCGATAATCGCACCGGGTGATATCCGCGCCGCGCGGCGTGAGCCGGGCGGGCTGTCCGGCGGGTGGGCGGCGTCGCCGCCGTCGCGCCGGGGGGGACGGCTTTCCGCGCGGGAAAGGCCGGTATGCTAGGGATTACTTGACGAAGAGCTTGGTTTTGCAGCTGCCGTCGGCAAAGACAAACTCGATTTCGTATTCGCCTGCGTCCAGCTTCTCCAAAACCTCGGCGGAGATGATGACCTCGCCGTTTTCGTCCAGCTCGAAGTCAACCTCAACGCCGTCGACAAGCACCTTGACGACCGCGCTTGAATTGAGAACGAACTTCAAAGAATCGGTGTTGCCCTTTGTCCACTCCGGGTTCACGCCCTCGACGACCCAGTATTTCACCACAGGGGCGTCGACGGTCGCGGCGGCGGGGGCGGCAACGGATTTAACTGTGACAATCGTCTCGCCGTTCTTGACCTCAACGCCGTTGATGACGAGGGTCGTGCCGCTGTTGTTGACAACGGTGATGCCGGCGGGGACATTGTCGATATTGGCATTTGCGGGGGCTTTGACGATTTCGACAGGCTCGCCATTCTTGGCAAGCTCATAAGCGGACTCGTTCACGGCGTACATATTGCCGGACTTGACGACGACTTCATCATCATCGACGTACTTTTCAATGTTCTTGTCGGTATATTCACCGCCTGTGATGGTCATGTTGAGCTTAGTGGGCTTATGTATTCCGGCATTGAACGTGCCGTTGCCGATATTCATTTTTCCCTCAACTGCGGAGTCATCGGATGAATGTATAAAAGAATTCTTGGAATTGAACGAACCGCCGTTAATCGTGGTGACCGAATCACTGTCTGTCGGAGCAATCACCCAATTGTTTCCGCTGATTGAACCACCGTTGATGGTGGCGTCACCGTTGTTTTGCAATCCGGCTTTGAGTTCAGAGCCTTCGTTGATGACAAGAGTGGCATGAAAGTCATTTTTCACGCTGCCAGTATAGTCGCCACCGTTGATTGTCATGGTTGCGTCCTTGCCTGTGTATTTATAGCCGAAATCATTATTCCACGCATTCTCATTGTTCTTGCTGTACCAACCGTTGACAATCAAGGAATTGCCGGAACTGCCTTTCGGGAAATCGCCGCCGTTTATTGTCATGTCGCCAAAATTCTTGACGCAGTACCAGTCTTTGCGCTGATATGTACCGGCATTAACAGTAAGCGTCCCATAGTTGAACAAAACCGCAAGACGAGCGTCCCCGTTAACGACGCTAACGACAGCACCGCCCTTTGTATCATTGAGAGTAAGCGTACCGTCGTTACGGATAGTGTGAGAACCGTTATTTTTGAGTTTGCAACCATTCAAGTCAATTGTAATGTTCTTGTCCGAACCGATTTTAATGCTTTCTTGATAATCGGTGGTGAGAACAATGGTTTGACCTTTGGCCGCGCCGTCTATCAGCTCTTGAAGCGTCTTTGTGCCGTCGGCAAGTATCGTGTTGCCGTCGTCGGTGACGTCGATGATGTACTGAACACCGTCAACGGTGACAACAAGCTGATACGGGTCGCCGAACGCCATGAGCGTGTTGAAGCGCATTCCGCTTTCATCACGCGTCACGTTGAACAGCTCGTCCGCATTGCCGGTGGCCTCGGTGAGCTCGCCGTCAATGCCCAGCTCGTGCAAGAGCGCGGCCAAATCGTGGCTTTCGCCGCCTTTCAGGCCGCTGAGCTTGACCATCTTGCCGTTATAGGTCAGTTCAACCTGGAAGCCGGTCTTTTCGGGCGGGGTGCTGCCGGGGTCGGCGGCGGACTCGTCCTCGTCGGTCTCGTCATTGAGATCGGCGGCGGGTTCGTCCTTGTCGGTCTCGTCATCGAGGTCGGCGGCGGACTTGTCCTTGTCGTCCTCGTCATCGAGGTCTGCGGCGGGCTTGTCCTCGTCAGTCTCGTCATCAAGATCGGCAGCGGGTTTGTCCTCGTCGGTCTCGTCATCAAGATCGGCGGCGGGCTTGTCCTTGTCGGTCTCGTCGTCGAGGTCGGCGGCGGGAGTGTCACCCTGTTCATCATCGGTATCGTCAGCGTCGTCGGCAGGGGCGGATTCCTTTTCGCTGTCACCCTCGACGAGGTCGGGGGTGGGTATCTTGTCGGCGGGAGGCGTTTCTTTCCCCTCGTCATCACCCGCGGGAATGTCCGGGGTGTCATCAGCGTCCGGCGCGTCGGGCGCGGCGGGCGCATCGCCATCCGGCGGCACGGGGTCAACCGCATTGCCGGAATTGTAAACATCGGAATCCACGTCGCTTGCATAAGCGCAAGTCGGCAGAAGCAGCAGGCACACTATCAAAGACAATATGACCGCAAATACCAATTTCTTTCCTTTCATTTTTGTTTCCTCCTTTCTTTGAAGATTATATTAACTCCGGGAAATGCGGAGGTAATACCGGGGGTGGGGGTGGGGTGGTTGGGGCGCTCTGTTTGGGATTGGCACTATGCGAAGTGCGGCGGTGAAGCCCTACCGCGCCATGCGGCGCGGGCGATCCCTACAGTCAGCGGCAAGCCGCTGACAGGTCCCCTTGATGCCCAAGGGGAGCCTTTGGTGGGTGGCGGTTGCCTTGGGGGTTATGTTGTGGATTGGTGGGTGCCAAGAGAATAGCGATAACAGACGGTGCAAAACATGCCACAACACAAAGAGGCATCATATTTCATACATGAAATATGCAAAGAGCCGCGCGGCTCAAAAGATACCATTATTTTGTTTTCAATCGGCGCAAAATGCGGCGATTGGCGCATTTATGATGATACATTATAACACTTATTGGGGAAAAAGCAAGAGGGATTTGCGCGGGGTTGTCCTTGTCGGTATCGGGCATATTATCGACATAATATCATTTACATATTATTGTTGACGTATTACGTTTCACTTCATCTTGTTGTCATATTATTGTTGACATATATTCTTTTACTTCATTTGGTTTGCATATTATAGTTTACTCAATATTGTTTGCATAAAGTAATCCACATAACGTTTTATTATCTAACGTTATGTGGACTGAATGTGGTTATATTCTGTTTTGGTGGGTTCAACTGCGGGGATTAGGTGGGTGCTATCTGTTCTCGCTCACGGGATATTGAACAGGGTTTTGCCGTTTTGGAGGGTTATCTCGGCGACGGTTTCGGGTGGGGTGGCTTTGACCTCGGCGATTTTGGCGCAGATATACTTAAGGTTGGCGGAGCTGTTTCGGCGGCCGCGCATGGGGATGGGGCTGAGGTACGGGCTGTCGGTTTCAATCAAAATGCGGTCGAGGGGGCAAATTTCGAGCACTTCGAGGGCGCGGCGGGCGTTTTTGTAGGTTATCGGGCCGTCAAAGCCGAGATACCAGCCGCGTTTGAGCAGCTCCTTGGCCATTTCGGCGCTGCCGGAATAGCAATGGAAAACGCCGCGGACACCGTCGACGGCGCAGACGGCCTCAAACGCGTCGGCGTGAGCGTCGCGGTCGTGGACGATGACGGGCTTGTCAAGCTCGCGCGCGAGGCGGAGCTGGGCGTCGAACAGGGCGCGCTGCTCGGTTTTATGGGTGTCGTCCCAATAATAATCGAGGCCGATCTCCCCTATCGCGACACACTTGGGGTGCTGCGCCAGCTCGCGCACGGCGGCGAGGGCGGTCGGCTCGGCATGGGTGAGCTCTTCGGGGTGAATGCCCACGGCGGCATAGACAAACGGCCAACGCACAGCGAGCGCGAGGGCGGCGCGGCTGCTCGGCTCGTCACAGCCGGGGTTGATGACCAGCTCCACCCCATCCCCCGCGAGCGAGGCCAAAAGCGCGTCGCGGTCGGGGTCAAAGGCAGTGTCGTCATAATGGGCATGAGTGTCAAAATACATAGTCGGTTTACCTCGCGATGTGATGAGGGTATTATACCCCATCGAGCGGGAATTCTCAACCGGTCATGACGGAATATATCAGCTCGGCGGGGGTGGCGTCCGCGCGCCGAGCGAGGGCGCGGGACATGTCGGCGCGGAGTGCGTCATCACGCACTATGCGCAAGGCCGCCTCGGCGAGCGCCGGGGGCGTATCCGCCGTGACTGCGCCGCCACGCGCGGTGAAATACTCCAAATTGTGCTCCTCACAGCCGGCGACGGCATCAATGAGCACCATGGGCAAGGCCATGGCGGCGGCCTCGGTGGTGCTGAGGCCGCCGGGCTTGGTCATGTAAACATCCGATGCGCGCATATAAAGCGGCATATCGTCCACGCGCGCGGCAATGTGGACATTCGGCGCGGCGACGTACTCCGGCGCGAGGCTTTCATACAGCTTGTCGTTCGAGCCGCAGACGACCGTGAGCTCTTCTTGGGGCGTCATGCGCGAGGCAAGCTCGCGCGTCAGCTCCACAATCGGGCCGCAGCCCATGCTGCCGCAGACAAGGAGAATGTGCGCATGGTCGGCGGGCAGGGCGAGGGCGCGGCGGGACGCGGCCTTGTCGCCGGGGGTGTAAAACTCGCGGCGGGCGGGCAGGCCGCTGGGAATGAGCTTTTCGCGCGGCACGCCGCAGGCGGCAAACTCGTCGATGAGCGAGGCGTCGGGGATGAAATAGTATTGCAGATTCGAGTCCGCCGTGCCGGGCGAGCAGGTGTAATCCGTGCCGATGAAGGCCGTGGTGAGCGGCAGGGGGTGCTTTTCCAGCATGTCGCTGAGGGCGAGGGCGGCGAAAATGTGGGTGCAGACAACGGCGTCATAGCCGCCGGAGACGACGCAATCATAAAGCCGCTCAGAGCCGGAGGTGAGGTATTCATAAATGACGGTGTCGCGGCGGAAGGGCGAGGGGTGGCTCTCGA
>CAZUSM010000110.1:0-5157 GCA_964623675.1 uncultured Oscillospiraceae bacterium | reverse complement strand
TCTGCAAGACGATTTTCTACAAGCTGAAAAACCCGAAAAAAGTCGCGGCTGTCCTTGCGGCCGCTTGCGGACTCGCGGCAGTATTGTTTGCCGTTTTTCTTTATCCGAACGGCGGCATAAAGCTCCGTGCGGCCTTTGTATGCGCGGGTGTTGCCCTGCAATATCCGCTTTTGACCCTCAAACGCAATAAGAAGCCCGAAGTGCAGGTGTCAGACGAACTGCTTGCGCAAAGCAACAGACTGTTTGCCGTCAGCGCCGTGTTTTTAACGGCGTTGATTGGTGCGCTCATTCCCTCCACGTTCATTTGCGCCTCGCCTCAAGAGTTTATAGACCTCACGAATTACAGCAACCCGCTGTGGCATGTTGCATATTCGTTTTTCATGGCGGCGGGCGTGTTTCTTGTGTGGGCGGGTGTTTTTTATTCCCTTGCGAGCAGAAAAGGTAAGGTCGTTTTCGCGCGTGTTATGTGCGTGGCGTGTGTTGCGGCGCTGGTTGACTACATGTTTTTCGGGACGAATCTCGGAAACCTCTCTTTCACCCTGCAATATGATAACGGCTTGGTATTCACAAGTGCGGAAAAGCTGGTGAATCTTGCCGTGATTGCGGTGCTGGCGGTTGCGGTCTACTTTGCGGCGGAGAGATTTGCTAAAACCCTTGCCGCGTGGCTGCCGGTCGGCGCTCTTGTCCTGCTTTGCATGACTTCGGTGAACGTGTATAAAGCGTGGGAATCTATTGCGAGCGCCAAAAACAGTTCATTTACGCTTGAAGTCGGTATGCCGGAATATGAATTGAGCACAAGCGGCAAAAACGTCATTGTCCTCATGCTGGATCGCGCCTTGGGCGAGCTGGTGCCGTACATGCTGGAGGAAGACCCCGATCTCGCCCGGCAGTTTGACGGCTTTACATATTACGCAAACACAATCTCTTTCGGCTTGGGAACGAACTACGCCTCCCCGGCGCTTTTCGGCGGGTATGAGTATACGCCTGTTGAGTTGAATAAGCGCGCCTCGGAGTCGCTGGAGGAAAAGCACAATGAGGCGCTGAAGGTCTTGCCGGTGCTGTTTTCCGAAAACGGCTATGACGTCACGGTGTGTGACCCCACGTATGCCGGATACCAAACCATACCCGATTTGTCGATTTATGATGAATATCCCGGAATTGAAGCGCATATCACGAAATCCGGCTTTGAGGGGCAAAACGCCAACAGCAATATTCAAGACACAAGGAGAAATCTTTTCTGCTTCAGCGTTATGAAGACCGTGCCGGTGTGTTTGCAGAACGTTTTGTATGCGGGCGGGAATTATAATCATGCCGTGTCGAACGGCGCGGCTCTCAACCAAACGGTGTATAACCGCTCAACAGCCGAGGGGACGAATATTGAGTCCATGGTCTGCTATAACGTTTTGGACAATCTCCCCGAAAAGTTGGTAATCACTGACAAAGAGAAAAATACGGCTCTGATGATGACAAATGAATTGACGCACACGGCCATGCTTTTCCAAAAGCCGGAGTATACGCCAGCCGATTATGTGGACAATTCCGGGTATGACAATGTAGGGTCGATGGTGATAAACGGGCGAGAGCTGCACCTTGAAACGCCGGACAATATGCAGCATTATCATGTCAATATGGCGGCGTTTCAGCGCCTCGGTGAATGGTTTGACTTCATGAGGGAAAACGGTGTTTACGACAACACCCGGATAATCATCGCCTCTGACCACGGCTTCAGATTTGACATGCTGGACGGAATGCGCTTTCACGAAATGCTTGACTGCACTGCCGAGCGCTTTTTCCCGCTGTTCATGGTGAAGGACTTTGATTCCACTGGCTTTGAAACCTCTTATGACTTCATGACGAATGCCGATGTCGCGACGTTTGCCACAAGCGGAATAATCGAGAATCCGGTCAATCCGTTTACCGGCAAGGCCATAAACAACAATGAAAAAACAGCGCACGACCAGATGATAATCCTTGATTATTGCGACATAACCGTGAACAACGGCAACACCTTCCGCCCCTCATATTGGGTAAGCATCCGCGATAATCTATGGGACATGGACGCTTGGAAAGTATCAACAGAAGAAATAATCCTCAAAGAACACGCCCTGCCGTAAAGCAATAAGAATAATTGACAAAACCTTGCGCCGGTTGTACAATTACATCGGCATATTGTCAAAAAATCGAATACGACCCGGCCGACAAAGGGACGTCCCTTTGCTCACATTTCCAACGGAAATGTGACGCTTTTTTGCCGACGCCGTCAGAGGATAATAATATGTCTTTTCTCGAAATACTCTCCGCTGTGCTTATCGGACCGCTCAAGCTTTTGTTTGAGGTGGTTTATGTAATTGCCTGCAAGCTTATCGGTAATTTTGGATTGTCCATAATCGCGCTCAGTCTCATCATGAACTTCCTCGTCCTGCCGCTTTATCGCCGCGCCGACGCGATGCAGGAAGAGGCGCGCGACGTGGAGAATAAGCTCCACAAGGGCGTTTCGCACATCAAAAAGGCGTTTTCCGGCGATGAGCAGATGATGATTCTGCAAACCTATTACCGTCAGAACGATTATCGCCCCACCGACGCCCTGCGCGGCTCGGTGTCGCTGCTGCTGGAGATTCCGTTTTTCATCGCGGCCTATCAGTTTCTTTCGCATCTTGAGCTGCTCAGCGGCGTGTCGTTCGGCCCGATTGCGGATTTGAGCGCACCCGACGCCCTTTTGACCCTCGGCGGCGTGACGATAAACTTGCTCCCGATTTTGATGACGCTCATAAACGTCATCTCCAGCGCCCTCTTTCTCAAAGGCCACCCGCTCAAAACCAAGATTCAGCTCTACGCAATGGCGCTGTTTTTCTTGGTCTTCCTCTACACCTCTCCCTCCGGCCTCGTGTTCTATTGGACGCTCAATAATCTGTTCTCCCTTTGCAAAACGATTTTCTACAAGCTGAAAAACCCGAAAAAAGTCGCGGCAATTCTCGCGGCCATGGTCGGCGTGTGCCTAATTGCCCTCGCGATTGTCAATGACTTGGGCGGGCACTTCAAAGTGAGAATAGCACTGATATGCCTTGGCGTGGCAATGCTGATGCCCGTTTTGCTACTTAAAAAGCGCGCAAAAGCTATAGAGCGTGTGTATACTCCCGATAAAAAGCTCTTTGCACTGTGCTCGCTTTTCCTGACCCTACTCATCGGTGCATTGATTCCTTCGGCCTATATCGCGGCCTCACCGCAAGAATATGTCAATATATACTGCTTTTCCAACCCCTTGTGGTATGTTTGCAATACGCTTTCTCTTGCTGTGGGTACATTCATCGTTTGGCTGGGTGTGTTTTACTGGTTGGCAAGCGATAAAGGCAAGGTCATTTTTGAACGGATTCTATGCGTGATGTGTGTTGCAATGCTCGTCAACTATATGTTTTTCGGCACAGATTTCGGTATCATTTCATCAAACCTGAAATACGAATCCGGACTTGTAATAAGCCTAAAGCAAATGCTGCTCAATTTGGCGGTGCTTGTTGTGATTGGGCTGGTGGTCTATTTCGCCGTTGCCAAATGGCACAAAACTGCCGGAGCGGTAATGCTCACGGCTTTGCTCGCCGTTGGCGGAATGTCAACGCTGAACATTATAACAACGGTTGAACCGATTAAACTGGCCGAAAAGCAAGCCGAGGAATATCAAGCCTCATTGCCGAGCTTTGAACTGAGCAAAACCGGGAAAAACGTCGTTGTGCTGATGATGGATCGCGCGATGGGCGAGTTTGTGCCTTACATATTCAACGAGAAACCGGAACTGAAAGATGAGTTCGACGGATTTACGTACTACTCCAACGTTGTTTCTCACGGCGGGAACACAAATTTCGGCTCACCGGGACTGTATGGCGGTTATGAGTATACGCCTGTTGAGATGAATAAACGCGACACGGAAAAGCTCGTCGACAAGCACAACGAGGCGCTGCTGATGATGCCTGTGCTGTTTTCCGAAAACGGATACGACGTCACAGTCTGTGACCCGCCCTATGCAAACTATCAATGGATTCCCGACTTGTCCATATATGATGAGTATCCGGAAATAGATGCGTATATCACATCCGGGCGCTTCACACAGGCCAACATGTCAAAAGCAACCATCGAAGCGACCAAGAGGAACTTTTTCTGCTTCAGTTTGGTGAAAACCCTGCCACTCTGTATGCAAGAAATGGCCTATGATGGAGGACGATATAACGCTTCGGAAAAGGAAAAATATTACGACAAGCAAAACCCGTTTAACATATCTATAGCTGAGGGGTATTGTGGCTCGTTTTTGAATGAATATGACACACTTGCGAACATGGACAACATGACAGTCCTGACAGATGAACGGGTAAACACATTTCTTTCTTTTGCAAACTTAACAACGCATGTGCCGACACTGCTTCAAGCACCTGATTACACTCCTGAGTACTACGTTGACAATACGTATTATGACGACATTAATATGGATAGATTTACGCTGAATGGGAAAACGCTTCACGTTAACGTAGGCGAGCAAATGCCGCATTATCACATTAACATGGCAATGTTCATTCAACTTGGAAACTGGTTTGACTATTTGCGAGAGAATGGTGTCTACGACAATACCCGGATAATTATAGTGTCAGATCATGGTTATGGGTTGTGCTGTTTAGATGAGATGATTACACCCGATAACACTACTGACCTTTCGGCGTATTACCCCTTGCTTTTTGTCAAAGACTTTGATGCAACCGGCTTCTCAAGCTCAGATGAATTTATGACGAACGCAGATGTTCCCACATTGGCCACCCAAGGCATTATTGACGAGGCGATAAATCCCTTTACCGGAAAGCAAATTACAAACGCGGAAAAAACGGCTCACGAGCAAATTGTGGTCTTGGACGGCGTGTGGGAGACAAGTATAAATAACGGCAACACCTTCCTCCCCTCGACCTGGGCGAGCGTCCATGACGATATATGGAATCTCTCCAACTGGAGCTTCTGCGACGAGGAAGTAGTCCTCAAAGAACACGCCCTGCCCTGACCATTAAGAATAATTGACAAATGCAGTCGTTGGTTGTACAATCATAGTGACTTTTTGTCAATGATTCAAGTTAGCACCGGCCAACAAAGGGACGTCCCTTTGTCCACATTTCCGCAGGAAATGTGACG
>CAZUSM010000109.1:0-5173 GCA_964623675.1 uncultured Oscillospiraceae bacterium | reverse complement strand
GCGGGGGCGTAGCAGATGAACATACCGTCGTTGGTGATGCCCTCGCCCTTCTGGGCGGTTCCGGTTTTGCCGTTGACGCCGTGCTGGCCGTCTGTGCCGATGCGGGTGAACTTGCACGTGGCGAACAGCTCATAAAGCTGTTGGTTGCTCGTGGCGTTGACCACGAGGTGCATGCCCTCTTTAATCGCCGCCCAGTTATACTCGGCGGACTCCACGTGGCTCAAGACCTCCGGCTCGCGCTCATACACCTTTTCGCTGTAATCATAGCTGCGGACGGTTTTGAGGATGGAGGCGGAGTGACGGTCGCCGAAGTTGGCGAGCGTGGCGCAATATTCGGCCATTTGAAGCGGGGTGAAAATGCTGTCGGACTGGCCGATGGCGGCCTGCAGCGTGTCGCCTATTCGCCACTCTGCGCCCGCGTAGTCATAGTGGTTTTCGCGGTTTGACATGTTGCCGGTGGTTTCGACCAGCTCGATGCCCGTCGGCACGCCGAGGGCAAACGCGTTTGCCACCTCGCCGAGATAGTCGACGCCCAAATCGTGGCCGATGGTGTAAAAGTAATAGTTGCAGGAGTCGCGCAGGGCGGTGGACACGTTTTCGAGCGGGTGGGTGATGTGCTCGCTCGTGGCGTTCCAAATCCAGCATTCAGGGGAATAGCCTTCCGCCGAGTACCGGGTGAAAACGCCCTCGCACTTGACCTGATCCTCGGTGTTGACGACGCCGGCGTTCAAGGCGGCGATGGCCGTGACGGGCTTGAAGGTCGACCCCGGCGCATAAGCGCCCATGAGCGCGCGGTTGAAAAGCGGGGCGTTCGGCGTGGCCAAAAGCTCTTGATAATTCTCGATTATCGTGGACACGTCATAGGTCGGCCAGCTCGCCATTGCAAGCGGCTCGCCCGTGTCCACCTTGACCACGACGGCGGCCGCGCCGGTAATCTCGTCTTTCATGTTCGGGTCATAGTCGCCGCGCGCGATGCCCTCGGCGCGCTCCTGCGCGCGGGTTTTGATGAGGTCGTTGACACCGGCGTTCAAAATGCGCTCGGTCTGCTCCTGCAAAACCTCGTCGATGGTGAGATAGATATGGTTGCCGGGGACGGGCTCTTCGACGTAAACCGTGCTCAGCACCGTGCCGGAGGCGTTTTTGGTTTCCTCCACCGTGCCGTCCTTGCCGTGCAGGTAGGTCTCAAAGGCGTATTCCACGCCGTCCTTGCCGACGTTGGCGTCGGTGGAGTATTTCAAGAGGGAGTATTTTTCATACTCCTCCTGCGTCATCAGGCCGACGTAGCCGAGGATATGCGCGGCGTAATCCGTGCCGTATTCGCGCTGATAGGCGCGGTTGACGTTGATGCCGTTATATTTGTTCTCCATGATGGAGGTGATGAGGTTCATGCTCGCGTCTTCGACGAAGACGTAATCCGCCGTGTTGATGGCGTAGCGCACGTTGATGGAATAGCGCACGCCGGCGATGGTGCGCATGTCGCGCGCGGAATAGCTGTTGTCTATTTCATAGCGCGTGCGCATATAGCTCATCAGCTCCACCGCGGTGGGGTTTTCGGGGTCGACGCATATTTCTTTCAGCGCGTCCATCTTGTCCTTGATGTACGCCTTGAGCATGGTTTTTTGAATTTCCGTCATGTCGTCGACGTATTCAAACGGCGGCTCGCGCGTGATGGGCAAATCGTCCGTGTATTCGTCGCCATAGCCCTCCACCATGCTGACGATGTTGAGAATGGTTTCGTTCGGGTTCTCGTTTGCAAAGAGCTTGGTGGTGTCTATGGTGAGGTTATAAACCTCGGTGTTGCTGACCAAAACGCGCCCAAGGCGGTCGAGAATGTTGCCGCGCGCGGCGGTGATTGTGCGCCGCTCGGTGGTAATCTCGCTGCTTTGGTTATAGTAATTTTCACCCTCGATTATCTGCAGCTGATAAAGCTCAAAAAGATAAACCGACAGCAGCATGATGAATATCACTATAAGGGCGATGATTCTGCCCTCTTTGACGAGTCGTTGATGCATGGACGAATCCTTTCTCTGTCATGCGCGATTTGGTTTCAAATGCGCGGGGGGTATGCGTGTGTTTCGGTGGGCTTATTCAATCCACTCCGCCGCCGGGTAATAGGCCGGCACGGCAAACGGGAGCGACCACAGCGTCTGCAACAGCACGGTGACGAGCATGGTGGCAGACCACGTGTCCAGCGCGGCGGTTTTGAGCATTTGCACCACACCCGTGACGACAAGCGCGAAAAGCGACGCGCCCATGTACGCAAAGAAGCGGCGGTTGATGAAAAACTGCGCGACAAAGCCCGTCACGAAGCTGAGCGCGGGGAAGAGGACGGTGAAGGTGATGGTGTTTTCGATGAAGGCCATGTCGGCGAAGATGCCCATTATCAGGCTGAACACCGCGCCCCACGTCGCCCCCTCGAACATGCCCACCGCCACCGCCACTGCCGGCAGCACCATCGGGCACACGCCAAGCGGGCGAAGCTCGGTGAAAAGCATGTTCTGCGCCACAAGCGAGAGGAACATATAAAGCGCATACTGCAAAAGCCGCTTGACATTATGCGCGGAGAATATTTCTTTCAAGTTCAGATTCAAGCTTATTCCACCATTTCAAAGCTTTTTATGATAAACACCTGCACAAGAGACTCGAAGTTGCACTCCGGCTGAATGAGGCCGTATTCAATCTGGCCTCCGGCCTCGGTCTGCACGTTCGTGATCGTCCCTATCAGCAGCCCCGCCGGGAACGCCCCGCCCGAGCCGGAGGTCAAAACCTCGTCCCCGACGAAAATCTGCGCGCCCTCGGCAAGGAAGGTGAGCTTGGCCTGCTTTTTCTTCATCAGCGCGAATTCGCCCACCGACATGCCCGACGAGCCGGACTGCCCGACATAAGCGCCCACGGACATGTCGACGTCGATGAGTGTGCTGACCGTGGCCCAGGTCTCGCCCAGCTCGGTGATCTGCCCGACGACGACGCCGTACTCGGTGATGACGGGGTCGTTGAGCTCAATGCCGCTGCTCGCGCCCTTGCTGATGGTGAAGGACGACGACCAGTTCGACGACGACCACAAAACCACCTTGCTCGACTCAAGCTCATAGTCGGTGTGCTTTTCGCGGAACTCCAACAGCTGCCTCAGGCGGGTGTTTTCCTCCGAGGCGGCGATGCCGTCGCGCGCCGACTGCTGCGCCTCGGCAAGCTGCGAGCGGAGTGATTCATTCTCCGCCTGCAGGGAATCGTACTCGTAAAGATACCCGTAGATGGTGTCAAACCAGCCGACGGTCGAGCTCAAAACCTTTTTAATCGGCGCTTCCAAAACGCCCGTGGCGTTTTGGAGGAGGCTGATCTCGCCGTTGCGCGCCACGGTTGAAAACGCGATGATAATCGCGACGGCGACGACGATGATGCCGATGCGTATTCCGTTTTTCTTCAAATAATCCTTCAAAGAGCGTTCACTCCCTCAGACGGTTCAAACCCCAAAATTGTTCCCGCGCCCACGGCCTTGAGCATCCTGTCCAAAAGGCACAGCGGCAGACCCATCACGTTGAAAAAGTCGCCCTCTATCCCCTTGACGAACACCGCGCCCTTGCCCTGCGCGCCGTAAGCCCCGGCCTTGTCCATCGGCTCGCCCGTGGCGATGTATGCGGCGATTTCCTCCTCGGAAATGTCGCGAAAATGCACCCTCGTGCGCTCGGCCTCGGTCATCAGCGCGCCGTCGCGGCATACCGCCACGCCGGTGTAAACCTCATGCGCGCGGCCGCTCAGCGCGGCGAGCATTTCGCGCGCCTCGGTCTCGGAATGCGGCTTGCCGAGGATTTTGCCGTCGAGGCAGACTATCGTGTCCGCCGCGACGCACGTCTCACCCGGCGCGCACCGGGGCGCGACCTCTTCGCATTTTGCGCGCGCCAGCGCGCACACCACCTCCGCCGGTGACGCGCCCGTGGGGGCGCGCTCTTCACCCACGGCGGGGATTATTTTTATCTCCAGCCCCAGCATCTCCGTCAGCTCGCGCCGACGGGGCGAGGCGGAGGCGAGTATAATGCGCATTGTGTCAGTCCACTCCTCTGTAATAAAGCCCGCGGGTCAACACGTTCGGCTTATAGTCGGAAAGCCCCATGTGCCCCTTGGCAACCTCCACGCACTCGCGCGCGCTCTCCGTGGTGAACATCATGCGAAGTCCCCACAGCCCGGCGGAATAAAGGTCTTCCTTCTTGTCCGCGAGATAGAGCTTGTGCGCGTTGTACACCACGTTGCGGCAGCCGTATTCCTTCACCACCGGGAACACCGACCCCATTCTGTCGCCCATTTGGGCGGGGGTCTGGCAGTTGCAGCGCCCGGCGCTTTCTTTGATGATGCACTGCTCCGACACCATCAGCGGCAGACGGCCATAGATGATAAGCTCGGTGTCGAGGGGCTTGGCCATATCCTTTATCTGCGCAATGCGCAGCTCGAACGACGCCGTGGCGGAGAGAAAGCCCATGTTCGTCAGCATTTCCAGCGTGTAAGAGTTGAACGCGTTCAGCCCGAAGTCGCCGCGCAGCTTCATGCCCGCCGCGCGCGCCATCACCACCTGGCCGAGGTTGCCCACCAGCGCCTCGTTCACGCCGTAATCGAACAGCTTTTGCAAAAGGGCGTAAACCTCTTTCATCTGCTCGTCGTTTATTATCCTCGGCAGCACCGCCACCGGCACGCTGCCCTTTTCCACAAACGGCAGCACCAGCTTGGGGTTGTCCGCCATAATCTGCGCGGGGACGTATATATACGCCGGGCGCAAATCGGCCAGCTCACGCGTGAGCTGCTCGGCCGTACGCACTTGGATGATGAGCTTGGGGTCGGCCACGGTGGCCACGTTTTTCGGCGGCGGGGGCAGGGCGAGCGCGCGCCGCGTGGGCGGCACTGCGCGCTGGGCGGACAAGGCGGAAATCAGCTTTCGCCTCAGCTCGTTTATCTCCGCCGCCGGCAAAAACAGCCCCGCGTCGGACTTGGCCTTGTTTTCCACCACGTTATACGGCGTCCCGCCGGTTTTGAACATCTGCTCGATGAGATATGCGTCCGTCAGCCCCTGCTTTTGCGCCTTTTCGGGCACGGGGCCGTAGGTGACGGCCTTGTGGCCGTCGTCGTCAAAGGCGATGGCGCGGATGCGCTCGCCCTTTTCGGCCACGGTGTAAAAATGCACGGGCAC
>CAZUSM010000108.1:0-5192 GCA_964623675.1 uncultured Oscillospiraceae bacterium | reverse complement strand
GCCCCACCGGCCGCATTGAGCGCGCCCGCGCCCTCGCCGCGCAATACGGCTTCAAACAGACGTTGTTGGAGCTGGTGGGGGAGTAAAGGTTGATGCAAAGACAGACCGCGCCGCCATTCGGCGGCGCGGCAATCCCCTCAGTCGCCGCAAGCGGCGACAGCTACCATTGACACTCAAGGGTAGCCATTTTTGCGGCTTTTTTGCTTGGTGTTCTGTTTGAGCATAATTCTATTCGCAGTGCAGTGATAAAGCTCTACCGCGCCGTCGGCGCGGCCTCATCAGTCAGCGGCTTTGCCGCTGACAGCTTCCCCAGAGGGGAAGCCTTTGGAGGACGCTTTTCTCTTGGTGTTCTGTTGCAAATCGGGCGCGCGAGGCAGACAGAAAATAAGCCATTTTGACGTTAGAAATGCAGATTTCGGTCATTTCTTGGCTCCCCTTGCGCACCAAGGGGAGCTGTCAGCCGTAGGCTGACTGAGGGGATAGCCGCGTTTGCTTATGCAAACGCGCCGCGCCGCAATTGGCGGCGCGGAAGCTACCCCGCCGCCGTTTATCCATAAGCACAAAAAGGGATTGTTGCTTCGCTTTTGCAACAATCCCTTTTTTATCACGGATTCATCGTGTAGTTCGGCGCTTCCTTGGTGATGTATATGTCGTGCGGGTGGCTTTCTTTGAGGCCGGCGGCGGTTATGCGCACGAATTTGCTGTTTGTGCGCAGCTCTTCGATGTTGTGCGCGCCGCAGTAGCCCATGCCGGAGCGCAGGCCGCCCATCATCTGGTATATCGTCTCGGACACCGCTCCCTTGTAGGGCACGCGCCCCTCGACGCCCTCCGGGACGAGCTTCTTGTTGTTCTGCTGGAAATAGCGGTCCTTGCTGCCGCGCTGCATCGCGCCGAGGCTGCCCATGCCGCGGTAGACCTTGAACTGCCGCCCCTGATAGACCTCGGTTTCGCCCGGCGCTTCGTCGCACCCGGCGAGCATCGACCCCATCATCACTACCTTTGCGCCCGCCGCAATTGCCTTGACGATGTCGCCGGAATACTTGATGCCGCCGTCGGCAATCACGGGCACGCCGTACTTGTCCGCGATTTCCGCGCATTGCAGCACCGCCGTCACCTGCGGCACGCCGATGCCGGCCACGACGCGCGTGGTGCAAATCGAGCCGGGGCCTATGCCGACCTTGACGCAGTCCGCGCCCGCCTTGATGAGCGCCTCGGCGGCCTCCGCCGTGGCGACGTTGCCCGCGACGAGCTGCGCCTCCGGGAAGCGGTTTTTCACGCGCTCAATGCTGCGCATGATGTTGGCCGAGTGGCCGTGCGCGCTGTCGAGCACCAGCACGTCCGCCCCGGCGTCCAGCAGCGCGCCGGAGCGATCCAGCACGTCGTTCGTCACGCCTATCGCCGCCGCGCACAGCAAGCGCCCGGCGCTGTCCTTGGCGGAGTTGGGGTATTTGAGAACCTTTTCAATGTCCTTTATCGTGATAAGCCCTTTCAGGTGGTAATCCTTGTCCACTATGGGCAGCTTTTCAATGCGGTTTTTCTGCAAAATGGCCTTGGCCTCGTCCAGCGTCGTGCCCTCAAGCCCGGTGACAAGCGCGTTTTTCGTCATCACGTCGTCGATGCGGCGCGTCATGTCGGTTTCAAACTTCATGTCGCGGTTGGTGATGATGCCGATCAGCTTGCCGTCCTCGTCCACTATGGGGACGCCCGAAATGCGATATTTGGCCATCAGCGCGTCCGCGTCGCCGAGCGTGTGCCCCGCAGAAAGGGAGAACGGGTTCGTGATGACGCCGTTTTCCGAGCGCTTCACCATGTCCACCTGCTCGCTCTGCGCGTCAATGCTCATGTTCTTGTGAATGACGCCGATGCCGCCCTCGCGCGCAATGGCAATCGCCATGCGGTACTCGGTCACGGTGTCCATCGCCGCGCTCATCACGGGCACATTCAGCTTGATGCTCTTCGTCAAATAGGTCTCCAACGCCACATCCGCCGGCAGAACGTCGCTTTCCGCCGGAACGAGCAGCACGTCGTCAAAGGTCAGCCCCTCGCCGACAAAACGCTGCGTGTAAATTTCCCCAAGTCCCATATCGCATCCTCCTGTGTGAATTTATAAAACGCCGCGACAGCTCCCTGTCGCGGTCGATTTTCGGCCATTATAGCAGAAAACGCGGCAAAGTCAAGCCCACAAATGCAATTACGTCGATATTTTTCGTTGACGAATGCACATAGTGCTAATTATAATAAAGTAAACGCGAAAAATTCCGCCCACCCCGTTGACAAATGCACACCGCAGTGCTATTATACCCATAACCTATAAAACAGATAGGAAATAAAAACGCAAGGGAGCATCCACAATGGCCAACATATACACATCCGCCGACAAGCTCATCGGGCGCACGCCGCTTTTGGAGCTGACCAACCTTGAAAAAGACCTCGGCCTCAAGGCCAAGCTCGTGGCGAAGCTGGAGTTTCTCAACCCCGCCGGTTCGGTCAAGGACAGGGTTGCCAAGTCCATGATGGACGACTTTGAGGCGCGCGGCGTTTTGAATAAGGACAGCGTCATCATCGAGCCGACCTCCGGCAACACCGGCATCGGCCTTGCCTCCGTCGCGGCGGCGAGAGGGTATAAAATGATTGTCGTCATGCCGGAGACGATGTCGGTTGAGCGCCGCCAGCTCATGCGTGCCTACGGGGCGGAACTGGTGCTCACCGAGGGCAGCAAGGGCATGACCGGTGCGATTGAAAAGGCCGAGGAGCTCGCGCGCGCGATTCCCAACGCCATTGTCGCCGGGCAGTTTGTCAACCCCGCCAACCTCAAGGCGCACTTCGACACCACCGG
Source organism: uncultured Oscillospiraceae bacterium (assembly GCA_964623675.1). Lineage (GTDB taxonomy): Bacteria > Bacillota > Clostridia > Oscillospirales > Oscillospiraceae > Limivicinus. The sequence continues at coordinate 2,356 of CAZUSM010000108.1, read as the reverse complement.
TCCGGAGATTTTCGATGATACCGACGGCGCGGTTGACATTTTCGTCGCGGGCGTCGGCACGGGCGGCACGATAACCGGTGTGGGGCAGTATCTCAAGGGGAAAAAGCCCGGCGTCAGGATTGTCGCGGTCGAGCCGGCCGGCTCGCCGGTGCTGTCTCGGGGCAAGGCGGGCGCGCACAAGCTGCAGGGCATCGGCGCGGGCTTCGTGCCGCAGGTGCTCGACACCGGCGTTTATGATGAAATTATCACCGTCACCGATGACGACGCGTTTGCCTTCGGCAAGCTGCTTGGCCGCCGTGAGGGTGTGCTCGTCGGCATCTCCTCCGGTGCGGCGCTCTGCGCCGCCGTCGAGCTTGCCAAGCGCGCCGAGAACGCCGGCAAAACCATCGTCGTCCTCCTCCCCGACACCGGCGACCGCTATCTCTCCACACCGATGTTTGATGACTGAAGTGCGCAGACCACACCGATGTTCGATGACTAAGGTGCACCGATGTCTGATGACTGACGTGCGCAGACCACGCCGATGTTTGATGATTGAGGTGCGCAGACAGGCTGAACTATTCCGGCCGCCGTGGGGCTACAAACCCACGGCGGCCAGCTTTTGCATGTTGTCGCGCTTGAAGTCAATGGTGGAGTGGATGTAGCGGTCGAGCGTGGTTTTGGTTGAGGCATGCCCAAGCACCTCCGACAGAGATTTCAATTCAAAGCCCACCTCCATGCAGCGCGTGGTGAAGGTGTGTCTCAGCGTGTGAAAGGTCACGTTTTCGAGCTTGCAAAGCTCGGTGTATTTCTTGAATCTCCGCTGCAAGGCGCGCGGTTCAATGAACTCACGCGTCCCGGTCAACACATAGGCCTCCGGGTCGAGCGGGCAAAACCGACGGCACAACGCCATTGCCATCGGCGACAAGGGAATCACTCTTGCAGAGGTTTTTGACTTCGGATCGCCGACGTATACATGCGTTTTGCCCCTACTGCCATCAATGTCATATATGGGCAGCCGCTGCATCGTAGCCGATACGCTCAATGTCTCGTTTTTCAAGGATATTGCGTTCCATTTCAGCGCGCATACTTCGCCGATGCGCAGCCCGGTCATCAGCGACAGCAGTATGCCGAATTTGCATTCGTCCATGTTTGCCGTCAAGAATTTTGTCAGCTTCAATTGCTCCTCGCGCGACAGCACCCGCATTTCTTTCCTCGGCACTTTGGGGTATTGCGGTATCACTTGCGGCGTTCCCTCATCGCATTGCTGCGCGGCGTGTTTCAGCGCCGCACTGAGCACCAGCAGTATGTCACGCGCGGTTTTTGCCGAAAGCCCTTTTTCGTTTAACAGCGAGCATGAAAAGACGTTGACCGCTTCGGTTGTTATTTCGCTCACACGCATGTTGCCGAAGAAAGGCTTGATGTGCAGCTCCACGACACGGCGGTATTTCGCGTAACTTGCCTCATGTACGCTCTCGCGCTTGCCCGCGAGCCATTCTTCGCAGTACTTGCCGAAAAGCTCTGTGTTGCTGACGCTTGTCGTCGTTAAGATGGGGTCACATTCTGCTTTGCGTAGCGTGACTTTGCTTTTCGCCTCTGTGTAGCTTTTCCCGTAGCAAAAGCCATACTGAGCCTTTCCCGATGCGTCGTAGCTCTTGATGTATCGCGCCTCCCAGCGCCCGTCTTTGCGTTTGAATATGTTTTCGCCCTTTCTCGGCATTTTTTGATTACCTCCGATTCTTGATATGTCCGACGCGGCATTTGCCGCCGTCTGCCTAAGAATATCGGAGGACGCGCTCTTTTGCATCAATTTGCAACGTACAGCACGCAGAATATGCAGCCCTAAAGGCAAATTAGCTGTACAATTGCTCTGCGCTCATTATGCGCGTATTACTACCTCGCATACGATTGCAAATCTCCGCGCTGTCAAGACTATTTCAACGCCGTGCCATCAAATCTTGACTATCCCCCCGCCCCGTGGTAGAATAATATGCCACCGGCGATGAGCCGGTGGAGCAGCACAGTCCGACACGCCGGTGTGGTGGAATGGTAGACACAAGGGACTTAAAATCCCTCGTTGGCAACAACGTACCGGTTCGAGTCCGGTCACCGGCACCATAACAGAACCGACAGTTGATACAATTATCGACTGTCGGTTCGTTATTTTAATGCGAAAAAGGCTTGCTGTAGCAATGCTTTTCGTACTTGCAATGCACCCATTGGGAAAAGACTTCTGAAAGTGGCAAAAGTATTGCAATCGTTGAATTTTCGGCAGGATAATTGTCGGCTTTCTGCGTTAAAAAGAACCTCTATCGTTAGAAATATCTATGCGTAGGTGCATATCAAAATAGCAAGAGTAAGGCTCGGAACTTGGGAT
>CAZUSM010000107.1:0-5194 GCA_964623675.1 uncultured Oscillospiraceae bacterium | reverse complement strand
TTGATAGCAGTTCCAAAATCAACTGCTGTCGTCGCGCATTCACGGACACCCCCCCTAACTTTAACGAAAATTCATGACGGAAATGTTATTCAATTTCAGTCAGTTTATTCATTATAACACGGCGCGTTAAAAAAAGCTATAGTTATTTACCGCTCAAATTGCCACATTCCTTTACTTTTTCGCGCGAATTTCTTGTATATTCTTGCACTCATATGCAAGGGGCGCGAAAACGCGAAAATCCCGGCGGCATAAACATTCATTTGCCGCCGGGAGTAATAGTCGGGATTAAGCTTCTTCGCCGGGGACGTCATCCTTGGGGATGCTGGCAGAGCTGGCCGAGGCCTTTTGGAGGCTGACGTTGTTGCGGAAGACCGTGGGCGACATGCCCTTGAACTTGGCGAAGTTGGTGTTGAAGGTTTTGATGTTGTTGTACCCCACCTCAAAGGCGACGTCGATGACGAATTGATCGGTCGTGGCCAAAAGCTCACAGGCGCGGTTGATGCGCAGGTAGTTGAGGAGGGTTTCAAAGTTCATGTCGCAATAATAGAGCATGAGCTTGTTCATGGCAGAGGCCGACAGGCCGAAGCTTGACGCGACCTGCTCGGCGTTGATGCTTTCAAGGGAGCAATTGCTGTGTATGTAATCCATGACGGCAAAGGCAAGCTCTTTGCCGGAGCGGTTGAATTTGCTTTTTGACTTGCCGTAAATATTGCGGTATTTCATCGGCGTGACGCCGACCTGCGCCACGAAGTTTTTGGAGAGGTGCGGCGCGTCGACAAAGCCGACGAGCACGGCAATCTCGTCGAGTGTGAGGCCGGTATAGATGAGATAATCGGACGCCTTGTCGATGCGGATGATGCTGACGAGCTTGGAAAACGACGTGCCGGTTATCTCGGAAATTCGTCGGGAGAGGGTCGACTCGGACATGTAGAACGCGCCCGCGACCTTGGCAAGGGTGAGCTGTTCGGCGGAATGGCCGTAAATATAGCTGAGGATGGAGCTTTCGGCGGCGATGTCCTGCTCATAATCCTTTTCGCCGCGCTCGGCCATGATGTACCGTCGGTACATTATCATAAGCTCGATAATCTTGTTGGTGACATAGAGCTGAGTGAGGGGTCGCTCGGTGTTTTTGACGGTGGTGGAGCGGACGCCAAGCTCGATTTTGAGCTGCTCCATGATGGAGTCGACGTGCTCGGCCTGAACGGAGTCAAGGTACATCACCGGCTCCATGTAGAGAAATTGCAAAAGCTCGCTGCTGTCCTTTTCAGAGCCGGGAATGCCCTTGAGGACGTAATTGATGTACTGATAGTCATAGACCAAGAGCATGAGCTGAATGGTCTGCTTGACGGCGGTGATCTCGGTGATTTTCCACGGGGTGATGGCAATGAGCATATTGGGCTTGATGTCGTACTCCACCCCGCCGATGACAAACGTACCCTTCCCCTGCTTGATATAAATGAAGCGGGCGGACTGGTGGATGAGCGCCTTGGTGGGCGCTTGTATGGCCTCATAGTCAAAGGAGCTGACGGTGGCCGGTTCGATGACGGCGGATAGGTTGTCCTGAATACTCGCTGCTTTATTCATAAAGCATCACCTCAAGATCATTTTTATATATTTACCGTTTTGCGAGGTTTTTTTGCACCTGACGGCAAAACGCAGGAAAGACCAGCCGTATTTTTGAGGATACGGCCGGCTTTCCCGATACGTTTAACTTAATGGAGTGATATGTAAAGCACAAAGGCGATTACAACATATTCGCTCCGGCGGTCGTAGATTCTACTGCTATTGTATCAGCTAAGGACGAGCATTGCAACAGTGAGAATCACGCCGACGACAACTGCGAGGATGGCAAGGAGCTTGCCGGCGAACTTCAGCCAAGTCTCGTAGGGAACACGAGCGAGGGCAAGGCCGCCCATGATGAAGCCGCAGGTCGGAGTGAAGAGATTGACGAAGCCGTTGGCGGCGACGTTGATCATGATGGAGGTCTCAGCAGACCAGCCAAGGCCGGCAACTATCGGGGAAACGATGGGAGCGGAGAGGCTGGCAAGGCCGGAGGACGAGGGAACGAGGAAGCTCAGGCCGATGTGCAGCAGATAGTCGAGCACGCCGAAGATGGCAGCAGGCAGACCGGATGCGGACAGAGCGGTGACGGAAGCTTCAACAAGCCAAGTGCCGAGGCCGGTGGTGTTCATGATGACGGTGGTGGCGCGGGCAAGGGCGATGACGAGGTTGACTGAGATCATGTCGGCAAAGCCGTTGATGACGCACTTCATTATCTGGCTCTTGTCTTCAAGGCCGACAACGCCGATGATGAGACCCATGATGAGGAACCAAGTGGCGGCATCGTCGAACCACCAGTCACCGAGGCAGTTGCCGGTGAGGAAAGAGGTGAAGCCGAGGGCGTTGTAAACGGTCTCGGTGAGGCTGCCCCAAGGAATGAAGCCGAGGATCATGATGACGAAGGATGCGCCGAAGATCCACAGAACGGCCTTCTGACGGCCGGTGAGCTTGACATCGTCGGCGATTTCGCCGGAGCCGTAAGCCTTGCGGCACTCATCGAGCTGCTCGGCAGTGAGGATGGAGCCCTTGTTGGCCTTGACGCTCTTTGCATAGCGGGTGACGAAGAGTGCGGCGATGAGGTAAGTAACGAGCCAGAGGATGATGCCTTCGGCATAGACAATGCCCATGTTCATCTCGACGCCGACATCGGCAGCCGCGGCGACGGCAGCGCCGGTCGCGAACGGGTTGATGGTCGAGCCGAGAACGCCGGTGCCGGCGCCGAGCAGGACGGTGGCCGCGCCGACCAGCGGGTCAAAGCCGGCGGCGAGCATGGTGGTGGCAAGGAGGATGTAGAAGCCGACGGTCTCTTCGCCCATGCCGTAGGTCGTGCCGCCGACGGAGAACACGAACATCAGAATCCAAATGAGGGCGATTTCTTTGCCGTGGAGCTTCTTGACGAGCACCTGAACGCCGGTTTCGAGAGCACCGGTGGCGGTGACGATAGCAAGGAATGCACCCAAGCAGAACACGAAGCCGATAACGTCACCGGCGTTGTGCCAGCCGTTGATGGGCGCCATGAGAATGTCGCTGAGGGATGCGCCGACAACTGCGGCGGCATCACCGGTTTCGGGGTCGGTATAGGTCTGACCGGCTGCGAACCAGGTCACAACGGATACGACGAGAAGAATTGCTATGAGAATCGCGAAAGTGCTGACTGAACGTCTTTTTTTCGTTCCTGCCATTAGAATTTTCTCCTTTACTCTTTTTTATTTGGGGAAGAACCGAGCTTGCGCCGGTTCTTCCTATATTACTTTTCGATGACCGTTCCGGTCTTGCCTTCAAGCGCCTCGGCAGCTCTTGCAAGGGAGGTGATAAGCGCAGTACCCGTGCCGCCCTTGACAAACTCCATGCAGGATTCAACCTTGGGGAGCATGCTGCCGGGGGCGAACTGACCCTCTGCGATGTACTGCTCAGCCTCGGCCAAGGTCATGGAGGGAAGCTCTTTCTGGTCGGGCTTGTTGAAGTTGACACAGACGCGGTCAACAGCCGTGAGGATGATGAGCTGGTCGGCCTTGACGTCACGGGCGAGGAGCGCGCTGGCGCGATCCTTGTCGATGACGGCGGCGACGCCCTCGAGGCCGTGCTCGGTCTCGACGACGGGGATTCCGCCGCCGCCGACGGTGATGACAATGTCACCGGCGGAGACAAGCTGCTCGACAACGTCAAGCTCGACAATGCGCTTGGGGATCGGAGAGGGCACGACGCGGCGATAGCCGCGGCCGGCGTCTTCCACGAACACGAAGCCCTTTTCCGCCGCGATGGCGTCTGCCTCTTCCTTGGTGTAGAAGCTGCCGACGGGCTTGGTGGGGTGCTGGAAGCCGGGGTCATTCTTGTCAACGACGACCTGCGTGACGACAGTGGCGCAGGGCTTGTTGATGCCGCGAGCTTTCAGCTCTTCCTGAATGGCCTGCTGGAGATGATAACCGATGTAGCCCTGAGTCATTGCGCCGCATTCGGGGAAAGGCATATACGGCGTGTTGCCGCCCTTGTTGGCCGAAAATTCGAGCGCGAGGTTGATCATGCCGACCTGCGGGCCGTTGCCGTGGCCGATGACCAGCTCATAGCCGGCCTCAACGAGGTCGACGAGGGGCTTTGCGGTTTCTTTGACGAGCTTCAACTGCTCCTCGGGGGTCTTGCCAAGGGCATTGCCGCCGAGTGCAACAACTATTCTCTTCCCCATAGCTTACTTGAGGGTGGCGTACATGACAGCCTTGATGGTGTGCATGCGGTTTTCCGCCTCGTCGAACTGACGGGCCTGCTTGCCGAGGAACACATCGTCGGTGACTTCCATTGCGGGGAGGCCGAACTTCTGATAGATGTCCTCGCCGACGGTCGTCTCGCGATCGTGGAAGGAGGGCAGGCAGTGCAGGAAGATGGCGGTGGGCTTTGCCATGGCCATGACGTTGGCGTTGACCTGATACGGCAGAAGCAGCTCAATGCGCTTTGCCCACAGCTCTGCCGGCTCACCCATGGAGACCCAAATGTCGGTGTAGACGATGTCGCAGTCCTTTGCGCCGACGGAAACGTCATCGGTGAGGACGATTTCAGCGCCGGTCTCGGCGGCGACGGTCTGGCACTTGGCAACGAGTTCTTCACTGGGCATGAGCTCCTTCGGGCCGCAGGCGCAGAAGCGCATGCCGAGCTTGGAGCAGACGACCATCAGGGAGTTTGCGACGTTGTTGCGGGCATCACCGAAGAAGGTGAGCTTGCGGCCGCGCAGATCGCCGAACTCTTCCTTGGCGGTGAGCATGTCGGCGAGCATCTGAGTGGGGTGGAAATCGTCGGTCAGGCCGTTCCACACGGGAACGCCGGAGTACTTGGCAAGATCCTCAACGACGGACTGCTTGAAGCCGCGGTACTCAATGCCGTCGAACATGCGGCCGAGAACCTTGGCGGTGTCCGCGAGGGACTCTTTCTTGCCCATCTGGGAGGAACCGGGATCGAGGAAGGTGACGCCCATGCCGAGGTCGCGAGCGCCGACCTCAAACGCGCAGCGGGTGCGGGTGGAGGTCTTTTCAAAAAGCAGAACGACCTGCTTGTCGGTGAGGAACTTGTGCTCGACACCGTTGGCCTTCATGCGCTTGAATTCGGCGGAAAGGTCGATGAGGTAGTTTATTTCTGCGGGGGTGAAGTC
>CAZUSM010000106.1:0-5245 GCA_964623675.1 uncultured Oscillospiraceae bacterium | reverse complement strand
CCGTCGAAATCGGCGAAATGGTCATGGCGCGCCTGAAAGACGTTGACGAGGTGGCTTATGTCCGCTTTGCCTCGGTTTATCGCAGCTTCAAGGACATCAACACCTTCATGCAAGAGCTTTCCAAGCTCCTCACCGAGGGCGATTCAAAGGATGCTGCCAAGTGACAGGTGCTCCATGCCGTCAATGCTGTTGAGGTGATAGCGCAGTTTATCAAACGCCGCGCCGCAGGCCGTCAAATCCTCTTGCAAGAGGATTTGCTCCAGCTCATAAAAAGCGTCCGCCGTTGAGTCAATCTCCGGGTGGCGGAGGAAAATGTGCGTGTATTCGTCGGCGTCCAGCCAAATCTCCAAGCCCTCATTGAGGTACTTGCGCGCCGCCTTGAAATCCAGCTTTTCCGCCGCGCTCTGTGACTTTGACAGCGCAATGCCGATGTTGCTTGTGAGCTTATCTATGCTGGCGAGGTTATATGCCGACAGTGCCAGCAGAAAAGCCAGCACCCCCACGGCGATGTAGTCCCGCTTTGTCATTTTGCCCCCTCCTTTTCCGCAAAGTATATCTCCCTTGCACCGTTCACGGTCATGAGGAACACCCCCTCCGCGCCGCGCGCAGTCCGTTTTTTCAGCTCTGCGTCCAGCCACTTGCGGTCTAGCTTCAACAGCTTCAGATTGTCCTCATACACCCGCCCGTCGCTTATCACCGTCACGGGGTAACCCACGTCGCGCGTTGTCGCGTTCATCTGCCCCGCCGTGACAGGCTGCTCGCGCGGGTACAGCAGCACGTTCACCCGCCCGTCGGTTTCAAGCACGGCGTATTCCACACGGCTTATGTCCAGACAGCCCTGATTTCTCAGCTCCTGCATCAGCTCATCCGTGGTGAAGTCGTTTTTGCGCATTTCCGCTTGGTTTATCTTGCCCTTTTCGATGAGCATTCCCGGCTTGCCGTACAATATCGCGCGCACACGCGCGCTTTTCAGCGTCAGGCGCGATATCCCCACCTCGCAGCAAAAAAGCGTCAAGATCGGCACAAGCCCGTTTATCATCGGAATCCCCAAATCCTGCAGCGGATGCGAGGCCAAGTCCGCGATGAGCGCCGCCACCACGAATTCCGACAGCTCCATCTCGCCCAGCTGCCTTTTGCCCAAAAGCCGCATCGCCGCGAGCAGAGCCGAATATATAATAACCGTTCTTATTATAATAATCGCCATCAAAAACCACCCCGCTGCTAGTTTGCATATTTGGAGCGAGCTTTATGAAAACAATTATTTCCGATAAAGATAAATTATACGAATCCGCCGCGCAAAAAATTAAAGCGCGGCTTGACGAAAAGCCCGACGCCGTCCTCGCCTTTGCCGCGGGGCGCAGCATGACGGGGCTTTTTGCCGTTTTGGCCGACATGGCCGCCAAGGGCGAAGTCTCCTTTGCCGAGGCGCAGTGCTTCGCCGTGACGGAGTATGTCTCTGCGCCCGACGCGCTTTCATGCCGCGCCCAGCTTGAAAACGAGCTTTTTGACAAGGTTGGCGTCCCGATTGATAATCGCCATTACCCCGACGCGGACGCGGTGGGGGAGTACGATGCGCGCCTTGCCGCCCTTGGCGGCATTGACCTCGCCGTCCTCGGCCTCGGCCACAACGGCCATTTTGGATATAACGAACCCGGCACACAGTTCAATTCAACCACCCGCGTCCAAAAGCTCGCCCCCGCCACGCGCCGCCAGCTTTCGGACAGCTTCGGCGGCGAGGACAAAGTGCCCGAACGCGCCGTCACCATGGGCATCAAAACCCTCACCTCCGCCCGCGATATCCTCGTCATCGCTCTTGGCCGCGACAAGGCCGGGGCGGCATTCCAAATGCTCTATGCGCGCGATGACAGCGTCATCCCCGCCGCATTTTTGCAGATACCCTTGAACGTCACCGTCCTTTTGGACGAGGACGCCGCCGCCATGCTCTGACGCGCCTTTTTCACCCGCGCCCGGCATGAGCCTTTCAAAAAGGAGAATTATTTAATGGGAAAATACTTCGGAACCGACGGCTTCAGAGGCGAGGCGAACAAAACCCTCACCGTTGAGCATGCCTTCAAAATCGGCCGCTATCTCGGCAGATACTATGGGCAAAGCCGCAAGGCCAAGGTAGTTATCGGCAAGGACACCCGCCGATCCAGCTATATGTTTGAAAATGCACTCTGCGCCGGTCTGACCGCCTCCGGCGCGGACGCGTACCTGCTGCACGTCACCAGCACGCCGAGCGTTTCTTACGTCGCGCGCGCCGATGATTTTGACTGCGGCATCATGATATCCGCCAGCCACAATCCGTTTTATGATAACGGCATCAAGCTCATCAATTCCAACGGCGAAAAGATGGATGAAACGGTTCTCGCCGGCATTGAAGAGTATATCGACAGCGACGTTGACCTGCCCTACGCCGAGCGGGACGAAATCGGCCGCACGGTCGACTATGCCGCCGGGCGCAACCGCTATATCGGCTATCTCATCTCCCTCGCCACGCGCTCTTATAAAGACTATCGCATCGGCCTCGACTGCGCCAACGGCAGCACCTGGCAGATGGCCAAAAGCGTTTTCGACGCCCTCGGCGCGGATACTTACGTCATCAACAACCACCCCGACGGCTTGAATATCAACGTCGACTGCGGCTCAACGCACATTGAGCGCCTGCGTGACTTAGTGGTGCAAAACCGCCTTGACGTGGGCTTCGCCTTTGACGGCGATGCCGACCGCTGCCTCGCCGTGGACGACAAGGGCAACATCATAAACGGCGACCATATCCTCTATGTCTGCGCCAAGTACATGAAAGAGCACGGCATGCTGGGCGACTCCAAGGTCGTCACCACCATCATGTCCAACATGGGTCTTTATAAAGCCCTTGACGAGCTCGGCATCGGCTATGAAAAAACCGCCGTCGGCGACAAATACGTCGCCGAGAACATGCGCAACAACGGCCACCTCATCGGCGGCGAGCAATCCGGCCACATCATTTTCGGCCGCCTCGCCAACACCGGCGACGGCCTGCTCACCGCCATTAAAATCATGGAAAGCGTCACCGAGACCAAGCAGCCGCTCTCCGTCCTCGCCTCCGGCATGACCATGTACCCGCAAAAGCTGAAAAACGTCGTCGTCACGGACAAGGACGAAACGCTCAACTGCGACGAGGTCAAGTCCGCTGTCAAGCGCGTGGAAGAAGAGCTTGGCAGTGATGGTCGCGTGGTGCTGCGCAAGAGCGGGACCGAGCCGCTTCTGCGCGTCATGGTCGAGGCCGGGACGCAGCAGCTTTGCGAGCAGAAGGTTGATGACATAATCGCCGCAATGGACGCGGCGGGAAAGCTGATAAAGGTGAAATGAAATGACCGAGATTAAAGAGCTTCTTGACCTTTCCAAAACCATCGCCGCCCCGCTTTTCGACGGCAAAACCTACCCTTGGGAGGTGCTCGACGGGATAAAGAACTTCATCCTCGCCCTCGGAGAAACTCTCCCCGCCGACGAATTTGACCACCCCTCCGACGGCGTGTGGATTGCAAAGGACGCGACCGTGTTCCCCTCGGCCTACATCGGCTCACCCTGCATCATCGACCACGGCGCCGAAATTCGCCACTGCGCCTTCATTCGCGGCAGCGCCATCGTCGGCAAGGACGCCGTCGTCGGCAACTCCACTGAGCTTAAAAACGTCATCCTCTTTGACGCGGTGCAAGTCCCGCATTATAACTACGTCGGCGACTCCGTCCTCGGCTACAAGTCCCACATGGGCGCGGGCGCGATCACCAGCAACGTCAAGGCCGACAAGACCCCCGTCGTCGTCAAAGAGCCGGGCAACAGCATCCCCACCGGGCGCAAAAAGTTCGGCGCAATCCTCGGCGACAATGTCGAAATCGGCTGCAACAGCGTCCTCAACCCCGGTACGGTCGTCTGCCGCAACTCGAATGTTTACCCCACGTCCTGCGTTCGCGGCGTCGTCCCCGAAAACCACATCTACAAGGACAAGAACACCGTTTCGCCCAAGGTGTCGACGTGATATAGTTTACATAACTATTATACACAATCAAAAAGCTGTCTCTCATATCCGAGACAGCTTTTTGATATTTGACAAAAAACAGAGCCGCGAATTCTACGGCTCTGTTGCTCAGATTCACTTTGACCCTCTGCGGCTTCTGCCGTGGCCGCGTCCGCGGCGGCGGGCTTGGGTGGCCTTGGCCTTGTAAAAGTCGGTCATCTCCGGCGTGGCCTTGTACACCAGCTTGTTGGCCGACCATGTCAAGTCCTCGTTCTTGCGGAACTTCGCCCGCACGAGGAACGGCCCATCCTGCGGGCAGGTGAACACGTTCATATAGCGCTGGTCGCCTTGGTTGACCCATTTCACGCCGGTGGTCACGTCGCCGCACACCGGACAGATAAGCCCGGCGAGGTGCTCGTCGTTGAAGCCCTCGGCCTTGCTTTCATAGCCGTCAAAGCTTTCGTGTTCAATCGGCTCTTCGCCCGTGCGCTCGACGGGGGGCTTGTAGTTGGGCATGCGCGAGGCGAGAATGCGCGCCGCGTCAGGGTAGAGGCGCAGCCCCTCTTCCATGTCCAGCTTGGTGCACACAAGCGCCGTGTTGTAAGCGTCGCCCAGCGCGTCATGTGCCACACGCGTCTGCTCGATTTCAAAATGCTCCATCGCGCTTGCCAGCGACTTTTGGTTTTTGTCGCCCCCGGTTTGCAGGTTGTAGATGAGCTGCAAATTGACCCAGCCGGCAATCCAGTCCCAGTCGAGGTCGTGGATGATGATGTTTTGCTCCAATATCCCTTGGTCGTCACAGCCCCAGGTGATGAACGTCACATCGTCCCCGCAAAATTCGCGCAGCTCGCTCAGCGCGTCGGCAAAGGCGATGCCGTGCGCCAGGCGCTCCTTGTCAAACCCGGTGATTTTTTTCACCTTGTAGTGCATACGCTTGAAATAAACGGGCTTGACGTCGATGGTCAGCTCCTCGGCCGGCTGCATGTTTTCGTCCAGCTTCACCGCGCCGATTTCGATTATTTCCCCCCGCAGATGAATGGGGAGCTTGTTAAACACGGAGGATTTGGAGCTCATTGCCTGATTCCATTCCAGATCCACCACTACATAACTCATTTTTTTCAGTTCCTTTTATCGTTTTATAAAGACAAATTTTATTATAACACATATTTTCTCGCCTTGCACCACTTTTTTTGAAAATAACACTTGAACAAAGAAAAATATGTGGTATGATACACATATTACATTATT
>CAZUSM010000105.1:0-5246 GCA_964623675.1 uncultured Oscillospiraceae bacterium | reverse complement strand
GCGACCAGTTCGTCACCGTGACCATCGCCGTGCCGAAGAATCTGACCGGGGCGCAGAAAGACCTTTTGCGCCAGTACGCCGCCAGCACCGGCGAGCTCGATGGCGTGAAAACCCCGTCCTCCGTCTTCGGCAGAAAAAAGTGAAATATAATAAAGCGATAAAGTAACACTCCCCGGCGAGACGATTCGCCGGGGAGTTTTGCGCGCAGTCATATATCCATGCTGTCGGGGTTGAGGAGAAAATCGTATATGCCGATGACCAAGATGCCGTCGTCGGTGAAAAGCGGGGCGGGTGCGTCCTTGACGACGATGATTTTTTTGAACGAGTCGTCAATGCGCAAAAGTGAGCTTGCCTCTTGGCGCATTTTCGCCTCGTCCGGAATGGCAAAGGCGGACTGAACGTAATAGCGCTTTGAGCCTTTGTTGCACACAAAGTCGACCTCAAGCTGACGGCGCACGGCCTTGCCGACGTCGTCGCTTCCGCTTGCGTACACCAAGCCCACGTCGACGTTATAGTCGCGCGCAACCAGCTCGTTGAAGATGATGTTCTCCATGCTGTGGTTTTCTTCGATTTGGCGGAAGTTGATGCGCGCGTTGCGCAGGCCGACGTCGGTGAAATAGTATTTTTGCGGGGTGTCGATGTATTTGCGACCCTTTATGTCATAGCGGCTGGCGCGGCTGACGAGAAAGGCGTCGCAGAGATAGTCAAGATAGCTGTTGACGGTGTTGACGCTGATTTTGATGTTTTTCTTGGTCTTGAAGGTGTCGGAGAGCTTTTTCGGATTTGTCAGAGAGCCGATGCCGGAGGCGAGAATGTTGATGAGCTCTTCAAATTCGTCCTTGTTGCGGATTTTGTGCCGTCCGACGATGTCATTGATGTAAGTTTCGTCAAAAAGCCGCTTCAAAAGCTCAATTTTCTGCTCCGGCGAGGGCAAGAGCACCACCGGCGGCAAGCCGCCGTAAAGCACATACTCGTTCCAGCCGTCATACTTGTTGCCGTCGTAAACGGACATGAACTCGGCAAAGGACAGGGGGTTGACGTGCAGCTCATCGCCCCTGCCGCGAAACTCGGTGATGATGTCCTTGGACAAAAAGCGGGCATTGCTGCCGGTGACGTACACGTCTGCGTTGGGCATGCGCATAAAGCCGTTGAGCACCGACTCAAACTCGCCCAAAAGCTGAACCTCGTCAAGGAGAATATAATACATCTGCTCGTCAGCCAGCAGGGACTTGACGTAAGGATACAGCACCTCCGGGTCGCGAAGCTTCTTGCTTTCAAAGGAATCAAAGGCAATTTCAATGATGTGATCCGGCGCGACGCCGAGGGAGAGAAGATGCTGCTTGAAAAGCCTGAAAAGCAGATACGACTTGCCGCACCGGCGCATACCGGTGATGACCTTGATGAGCCCATTGTGCTTTTTTTGAATGAGCTTGTTGAGATAATAATCGCGCTTTATCTCCATGGCAATGCCCTCTCTATTGAAAATATTCGTACAAATCTTAAAAAATTTTCAATAGAATTATACCCCCACTTCCCGCAAATAGTCAAGCACCTATTGAAAATTTTTGCATGAAACTTAAAAAATTTTCAATAGAAGCGGCGAAACGCGAGGAGTGGGGGTGTGGATTATGCCTCCCTCAAGCTCACCTCGCCCATGGTGATGGATTCGATTTGGCCGTTTATTTGGGCTTGGAGGGCGTAGTTTTCGTCTATGCCGAGGGCGTAGGCGGGGCGGGATTGGCCGTTGAGGATGAGCGTGACGGGGCGGTCGGTGCTGACGCAGAGGCGGCGGTAATCGTAGAGCGCGGCGCGGGTGTCGGTTTGCCAGGCGGTGTACATTTTGTCAAGCTCGGCAATGACCGCGTCCGCCACGGCGGCGCGGTCGAGGGGTGCGCCGGTGTACTCGGCGAGGGAGACGGCGATGTTTTTCACCTCGTCATCAAAGGCCGAGGCGGGGGTGTTGACATTTATGCCGATGCCGAGGACGACGGCTTGGCGCGCGCGGGCGGGGAAGCTTTCCGTGAGTATGCCGCAGAGCTTGCGCCCGTCGAGCAAGAGGTCATTCGGCCATTTTATGCCCGGCGTGACGCCGCACACGCGCTCAAGCGCGCGGCACACCGCCACGGCGGCGCAGGGCGTGAGCGTGGCGGCGCGGGAGAGATTTTCGCCGGGGTAGAGCAGCATGGAGAGATACACCCCGCCCTTGGGCGAGGCGAAGCTCCGCCCTAAGCGGCCTCGCCCCTGCGTTTGATGATAGGCCACAAGGGCGTATCCCTCGGCCAGCTCGCGCTCGGCGGCGAGGGTCTTGATGACGGCGTTTGTGCCCGTGACGCTCTCGCGCCGGTCAATGGGCGCAGTGCGGTGAAGCGGCGCACTCATTTGATGAGCCCCATGAAGTCGGCGTAGGCTTGGCGGCCTCCGGCGGCGACGCTGGATTTCTCTCCGTCGTGGCGCAGGGGCGCGCCGGTGATGTCGGTGCAGACGCCGCCGGCCTCGGTGACGATGAGCGCGCCCGCGGCAAAGTCCCACAAGGACGCGGACAGCTCGAAGTATAGCCCCGCGCGCCCGGCGGCTACGGCGCACAAATCCAGCTCTGCCGAGGCGAAGCGGCGCAGGTCAAGCCCTGCGTCAAAGGCAATGCGCGCCAGACGGAAGGTCTCGTCGGCAAGGTCGGTGCGATAGGGCGCAGTGCCGAGGCAGACAAGGTTTTCGGCAAGGGGCGCGGCGTCGACGTGGATGGGGCGGCCGTTCAGACGCGCGCCCTCGCCGCGCACGGCGGAAAAAAGCTCGTCCTTGTACGGGTCATAGACACACGCGGCCATGGTTTCGCCGCCGCTGAGATATGCCACGGAAATGCAGCTGTGGTGCAGATGGCGGACGAAGTTCATCGTGCCGTCAATGGGGTCGATGACAAAAACGTCGGGCGCGGTGAGGTCGTCGTGGACGCTGTTTTCCTCGCAGAAAAAGCGCGCGCCGGGCACGGCGTCGGACAGTCTGCTCATCAAAAGCTCCTGCACGCGGCGGTCGTACTCCGTGACGACGTCGCGCCGGTCGGTTTTCTCCTCGGCCATGATGTCATGCGCTTGCAGCATGAGCTTGGCCGCCTCGCGCTCGGTGCGGGTGACAAGGTCGATTATATAATGAAGGTCGGTCATGATTGTTCTCCTTTCACACGATGAAGCCGCCGCCGAGAAGGCGCTCGCCGTCATACAGCACCGCCGACTGCCCCGCCGCCGGGGCGCGGACAGGCTCGTCGCACTCGATGCGCACCCTGTCGCCGTCGATATACGCGGTGCAGGGCGGGTTTTCCCACTTGGTGTGGCGCACGCGCACGCTGGCGCGGATGGGCGCGGTGGGCACGTCGATGAGCCAGTTGAAGTCGCGCGCGGTGACTTCGGTTTTGAAAAGCTCTTCCCAGAGGGCAAGCTCGATGGTGTTGGAATTCGCGTCGATGCGCGAAATGTACACCTTGCGGCCGTCGATGAGGCCGGGACGGCGCTGGCCGACGGTGTAGCGGTAGATGCCCTCGTGTTGGCCGATGACCTCGCCGTGAAAGACGAAGTCGCCCGCGCCGGGCAACGCGGCGCGGCGGGACAGCCACGAGATATAATCCTTGTCCGGGATGAAGCAGATTTCCATGCTGTCGGGCTTGTGCGCCACGGGGAGGCCGAACTCCTCGGCAAGGGCGCGGGTTTCGCGCTTTTCAAGCGCGCCGAGGGGGAACGTGACGCGCGCGGCCTGCTCGCGCGTTAAGCGGCAGAGCATATAGCTTTGGTCGTTCGAGGGGCGGCCCTTGTATATCGCGCCGCGCTCGGCGCGGGCATAGTGCCCGGTGGCTACAAGCTCAGCGCCGACCTTGTCGGCGCAATCGAGCAGGGTCTTGAATTTGAGGGTGGGGTTGCAGATGATGCAGGGGTTAGGCGTCTCGCCGCGCAGATAGCACTCGGCAAACGGCTTGCACACGCACTCATCGAGCGCGGCGTGCACGTCTGCAACATGCAGCTCAATGCCGACAAACTCCGCCGCGCCGATGGCCTCGGCGCGGGACTGTTCGTCCGTGTTGTCCATGTACAGCCCCACGACCTCGTGCCCGGCGTTTTTCAAAAGCACGGCGGACACGGTGGAATCCACCCCGCCGGAAAAGCCCAATACAATCTTGCTCATTTTCTGCTCTCCATATAAATCATCAGCACCGACACGTCCGCCGGGCTGACGCCCGATATGCGCCCGGCCTGGCCGAAGCTGGCGGGGCGTATCTTTTTCAGCTTTTCGCGCGCTTCGAGCCTCAGCCCCGGCACGTCGTCATAATCGAGGTCGGCGGGCAGGGCGCGCGCCTCCATGCGCTCAAGCTCCTCCACGTCGCGAAGCTGGCGCTTGATATAGCCGTCATATTTCAGCCTTATCTCCGCCTGCTGCGTCACGGCGCGCTCAAGCGCCGGGCGGTCAACGTCAAAGGGCGCGAGGTCGGCATAGCTTATCTGCGGGCGGCGGATAAGCTCGGCAAGGGACGCGCCGGAGACCGTGGGCGCAGTGCCGCGCGCGGTCAGCAGGGCGTTGAGCGCCTCCGAGGGCGCGATGTGCGTTTTTTCAAGGCGGCGCAGCTCCTGCGCCACGCGTGCATACTTGGCCTTGACCTCTTGCTCGCGCGCCTCGGAGATGAGCCCGATGCGGCGGCCAATCGCCGTGAGGCGCTCGTCGGCGTTGTCCTGCCGGTGCAAAAGGCGGTATTCACTGCGCGAGGTCATCATGCGGTAAGGCTCATTCGTGCCCTTGGTGACAAGGTCGTCGATGAGCGTGCCGATATAGCCGTCTGTGCGGCGGAGAATGAGCGGCGGCTCGCCCTTTATTTTCAGCGCGGCGTTCACGCCCGCCACGAAGCCCTGAACCGCGGCTTCCTCATACCCCGACGAGCCGTTGAACTGACCCGCGCCGTAAAGCCCGGAAATCTTTTTCGTCTCCAGTGTGGGATAAAGCTCGGTGGGGTCAACGCAGTCATATTCAATCGCGTAGGCGCAGCGGGTCATCTCCGCGTGCTCAAGCCCCGGCACGCTGTGCAGCATTTCCACCTGCACCTCCTCCGGCATGGAGGAGGAGAAGCCCTGAATATAAAGCTCCTCGGTGTTGAGCCCCATGGGCTCGACGAAAAGCTGATGCCGGGGCTTGTCGGCAAAGGTCATGACCTTGGTCTCAATACTGGGGCAATAGCGCGGCCCCACGCCCTCGATGACGCCGGAGTATATCGGGCT
>CAZUSM010000104.1:0-5246 GCA_964623675.1 uncultured Oscillospiraceae bacterium | reverse complement strand
ATCGAGACCAGCCACCAGCAGAAAAAGATGACCGGAATCACCGACACGTAGCACACCAGCTTGCGGCTGGACGCGTGGGGCTTGTTGGCCGAGGTGAGAACGAGTGGGAACGTCAGCCCGTTGACCACGCCCATGAGGGACAGCACGCGCAAAAAGTCCGCGTTTTTGTCCGTTTCGGACGAGATGAGCAGGAAAAGCCCGCCCCCCGCCATAATTGCGCCCAGCCCCCAGCGCACGGCGGAATAGAGCTTGCCGGGGTTATAAAACGCGTCGTAAAAATCCTCCGGGATGTACCAGCGGTCATTGCGAAACTTGTCCACAAAGCGCAAAAATACAAACCCCGCAATCACCAGCATCAGCGGCACGAGGAGATTGAATATCGTCGAGTCCGCCAGCCCGTCCGTGAACCCCAGCATAAGCTGAAGCCAGCGGATGAACACGCTGAACGCACCCGCGCCCAGCACGTAGCAGGTGATTTCCAGCGCCTTTTTTTCAAGCATTATGCGGCGGCGCTGGTCGTCGTCGGTGAAATGTTTCGGCATATTTTCAAGCACACTCCGATACTATATATAATAGAAAGCGGTTATCATTTCTTCGGTGTTATTCTATACTCAAACCGCCCAAACGTCAAGTGAACGATATGAAAACGAAAGGACAGACCCACTGCCGATGAAACGCCTGCTCATTTTGTGCTATTTTCTGCTCGTGTGCGCCTTTTTGCTGCCGGGGGCGCTTGCCGCCGCGCCCTTGGGCGCGGGCGGCACGATCTCACCCCGCCCGCTCCTCGACCTCGACCCCGCCCCCGCCGCCGACGGCGTCGCCGTCGGCGGCGATAAAACGCAGTCGGTGCGTGTTCTGCTCGACGACGGCGTCGTCGAGCAGATGGAGATGACGGAGTATCTCATCGGGGTGGTCGCGGGCGAAATGCCCGCGAGCTTTGAGCGCGAGGCGCTGCGCGCGCAGGCCGTCGCCGCGCGAACCTACGCCATGTACTGCGCCGCGTCCGCGCGCCACGGCGGCGCGGCGGACGTATGCACCTCGCCCGGCTGCTGTCAGGCGTGGCTTGATGAGGCGGAGGTGGACGCGCGGCTCGGTGCGGGGCGGGAGGAATATCGCGCGCGGCTAAAGGACGCGGTGGAGAGCACGGCGGGTCAATACCTCGCCTACGGCGGCGAGCCGGTGCTTGCGGCGTTTCATTCGTCCTCCGCCGGGGCGACGGAGAACTGCGGCGCGGTGTGGGGCGACATGCCGTATCTCGTCAGCGTGTCCAGCCCGGAGACGGCGGGGGACGTGCCGGGGTATGTGAGCGTGGTGGAGCTGACGGCGGACGAGCTTGCCGCCGGGGTGCGCGCGGTGTGCGCCGCGGCGGACTTTTCCGCCGCGGCGGAGGAGTGGCTGGGCGCAGTGCACCGGGGCGCGAGCGGGCGCGTTGAAAGCGTCGAGATAGGCGGCGTGACCGTCACCGGGGCGGAGCTTCGGCGCGCGTTCAATCTGCGGTCGACGGCGTTTGAGCCGGAATATGTGGACGGGGCGTTTCGCTTCACGGTGACGGGCTTCGGCCACGGCGTCGGCATGAGCCAATACGGCGCGAACGTCATGGCCGCGCAGGGCGCGGCCTACACCGAAATCCTCGCCCACTACTACCCCGGCACGGCACTTTGCACCCATCGCGCCGACGCGGAATAGTATAGCCACGGAGGTGGTGGGATTTGAAATATGCCGTTGTCGGCGGAGATGCGCGCGCGGCGCGCCTGTGCGAGCGCTTGACGCGCGACGGAAACCGCGTGTGCTGCTTTGCACTGGAAAAGGCGGAGATATCGGGCGAAACGGCGAAAACCGGGTGCTTGCAGGGCTGCGTTTACGGCGCGGACTGCGTGATTTTGCCCGTGCCGACGGAGAGCGGCGGCGTGGTGAACACGCCGCTGAGTGACAATGTGCTCACCGTGCGCGAGCTGCTGGGCGCGCTGTGGCCGGGGCAGGTTGTCCTCGGCGGCAAGCTCGCCGAGGACACAGTCGCCGCCGCGCAAAGGCTGGGGCTGCACGTGGAGGACGTTCTTTTGCGGCCTGAGCTTGTGGCGGCCAACGCCGCCATCACGGCCGAGTGCGCCGTGGCGAAGCTCATCGAGGCGAGTGACCGCGCGCTGTTCGGCAGCCGGGTGCTGATCTGCGGCATGGGTCGCATCGGGCGGCAGCTTGCCGTGCGGTGCGCGGCGATGGGTGCGGAGGTGACCATCGCGGCGCGAAGCCGCCGCGACCGCGCCGAGGCGCGCGCCTTCTCCCGCCGCGCCGTGGACTATGCCGCGCTGGAGGGCGAGCTGGGCGCTTATGCCTTCATCGTCAACACCGTGCCCGCGCGGGTGCTGACAGACGCGATGCTGTGCATGGCGGCGGAGGGCGCGGTGATAATGGAGCTGGCGTCGCCGCCGGGCGGGTTCGACAGGACTCTGGCGGAGAACATCGGCCTGAAAACCGTGTACGCGCCCGGCCTGCCCGGCAAAATGGCGCCGTACTCCGCCGCCGAGGAGCTTTGCCGCGCGGTTTATGACATCATGCGCGAACAGGAGGACTGACCATGACCGACAAAAAACGCATCGGGCTCGCCGTGTGCGGCTCGTACTGCACGTTTGAAAAGCTATTCGCCGCCGCAGAGGGCTTGCGCGAGACGTATGACCTCGTCCCCATCATGAGCGAAAACGCCGCCTCGACAGACACGCGCTTCGGCGCGGCGGGCGTGAATCTGAGCCGTCTGCGCGAGCTGACCGGGCGCGACGTGATAACCACCATGGCCGAGGCCGAACCCCTCGGCCCGACCCTGCCGCTGGACGCGCTGGTCATCGCGCCCTGCACGGGCAACACCCTCGCCAAGCTCGCCCACGGCATCACCGACACCGCCGTCACCATGGCGGCCAAGGCGCACCTGCGCAACGGCCGCCCGCTCGTCATCGCCTTTTCGACCAATGACGGCCTCTCCGGATCGGCGGAAAGCATTGCGCGCCTGCTGAACCGCAAAAACGTCTACTTCGTCCCCTTTGGACAGGACGACGCGGCCAAGAAGCCGCGCTCGCTCCAGTCGGACTTCGCCCTCATCGGCGACACGCTGGACGCCGCCCTGCGCGGCTGGCAGCTCCAGCCCATACTGCGCACGGCGCGTACATAGTCCAACACGCAAAACAAGCGCGCGGAACGTCCGCGCGCTTGTGGTATATGCGCATTATTTGTTCTTGTTCGGGTCGCCGTAGTACACGCCGACGTATTCGGCGGGGGCGGGGCGGTCGCACTTGGGGTCGAGCCAATAGAAGGAGTATTCCTGATAGTTGTAACCCAGCTGGCCGCGCAACTTTTCGTGGCGCTCGGTCCAGTGGTAGGTGGCGTTGTTTTCGTCATACCAGGTGTAGCGCCACGCGTCGCCCTGCTCGTCGGCGGACACTGTGCTTATCTTGCAGCCGGGGGCGGCCTGCTGCATCTGGGCGATCTGCTCGGCGGGCACGGGGGTCTTCGTGCCGATCCACAGCCGCTCCAGCGCCGTGAGGGAATACAGCGGGGAAATGTCCGTCAGATAGGGGAGGTTGGAGATGTTCAAGTGCCGCAGCTCCGTCAGCCCGGAGAGGGGGGACAAGTCCGTCACGCCCGTGGTGAACACTTCGAGATATTCCAGCTTCGGGCACTTTGAAAGCGGGGTGAGGTCGGACACGGGGTTCATCGCGATGATGAACACTTCCAAATCCGGCATGTGCTCGACGAAGCTGATATCGGTGATGACCTCGTTGTGGCCGAGGTCGATGTATTTCAGCTTCGTGCAGTATTTGAGCTTGGCGGCCTCGACGTTGTCCACCACGCCGCCCACAGACGGCTTGGACGCGAGCAGGCGCGTCTCGTCCGTGCGGATTGAATAAAGCTCGCCGAACCATATCCGCCAGTTGACGTCTGCGTTCGGCGCGGCGTCGCGGATTTGCTGCATGCGCTCGTTTGACAGCGGCATGACCACGCCGCCGTCGTCCATGTCCAGCGTTTTCAGGCTCTTCATCGCGGGCAAGGCCGCGATGAGTGCGTCGCCGTTGTCGTCGATGGCCGTGCGGCTCAGGTCGAGCGCCTCATCCGCGAGTGTGACGGCCTTGCCGTACAGCGTGAACGAATAATCCAGCCGCGCGTTGGGACATGCCGCCGCCACGGCGGCAATGTCCGCCCAGGTCAGCTTCGACGTGGCCTCGTCGCCGAGCTTGACGGCGCTGATGCCGCTCAGGCAGGGGAGATACGGCGTCACGGCGGCGACGGCCTCGGCATCGGCCGAGGACAGGTCAAGCTCCGACATGTCCAGCGCGCAGTCAATGCCCGCGACGGAGAAGGAGTAAGTAAACGCGATATCGGGGCGCGAGGCGACAAGGGCGGCGAGAGTGTCGGCGGGCAGCGCCCCGCCGTCGCCCTGGCCGAGGTCGACCGCCGTCACAGCGGGCAGGTATTCCAGCGCGGCGGTGTATGCCGGGAGTGTGGCCTCCGTCGCGTCGGTGATGGTGAGGGTGGTCACGGTGTGCGCCGCGCGCTCACCGCTCGGCAATAGCACGTCATAGCTCACGCTGACCTCCGGGTGGGCGCTTGCCCAGGTGACGATTTCTCCCGTGCAGTCGCTGCCGGTGAAGTCGGCGCGCGTGAGCGCGGGAAGCTCGGAAAGGAGCGCGGTTTCGCCCTCGTGCAGCACAAGGGTCAGCTCGGTCGCGTCTTTTTTGACGTTGCCCTCGGTGAACGCCACGGAGTTCGTCACCGCCGCCGCTATGCCGCCGAATTCGATCTGCCACAGCCACGACGCGCAGCATATCACCAATATAATAATGTATACCGCCGCCGCGACGGCGGATATCCCCTTGCGTTTCATAGCGGCCTCCTTTGACCCTTTTGCCGAATTTTGTGCTTTCAGTATAACATCAAGCGCAGGGCATTTCAAGAAAATATCTCGCCGCGGCGGAGAGAATAAAAAAGCAAAAAAACTTGCGCGGAATTTGAAAAAAAGTATTGACAAATCGAGCGCAGTTTGATAATATAATCAAGCCGTGAGGCCATGGCCAAGTAGTTCAGTCGGTTAGAACGCCGGCCTGTCACGCCGGAGGTCGAGGGTTCAAGTCCCTTCTTGGTCGCCACGCTCATGCCCCTTCACTAAGGGGCATGAACTTTGCTGCTATAGCTCAGCAGGTAGAGCGCATCCTTGGTAAGGATGAGGTCCCCAGTTCGAATCTGGGTAGCAGCTCCAGCAAAAC
>CAZUSM010000103.1:0-5305 GCA_964623675.1 uncultured Oscillospiraceae bacterium | reverse complement strand
GCCGACAACATCAACGGCGGCCTTTTCACCTATCCCACGCTCATGGCGGCGGACATTCTGCTCTATCAGGCCGATTACGTCCCCGTCGGCGCAGACCAAAAGCAGCACTGCGAGCTGACGCGCGACATCGCCATGCGCTTCAACAACATCTACGGCGACGTGTTCACCGTGCCCGAGCCGTACATTCCCAAGGTCGGCGCGCGCGTGATGTGCCTGAGCAACCCCACGGGCAAGATGAGCAAGTCCGACCCCGGCGGGTGCGTTTTCATCATGGACTCCCCCGACGAGATTGCCCGCAAGTTCAAGCGCGCCGTCACCGATTCCGACACGGAAAACTGCGTGCGCTATGACCCGGCGGCGAAGCCCGGCGTGGCCAACCTCATGAACATCTATTCCGCCGTCACCGGCGCGAGCTTTGACGACATCGAGCGCGACTTTGCCGGCAAGGGCTACGGCGCGTTCAAGCCCGCCGTGGGCGACGCCGTCATCGAGACCCTC
This sequence comes from uncultured Oscillospiraceae bacterium, assembly GCA_964623675.1. Lineage (GTDB taxonomy): Bacteria > Bacillota > Clostridia > Oscillospirales > Oscillospiraceae > Limivicinus. Next base: position 4,807 of record CAZUSM010000103.1, on the reverse strand, counting down.
CGCCCCATTCGCGAAGAGGCCGAGCATCTCATGGCCGACAAGGAATATCTCAAACAGATTTACACCGAGGGCGCGCAAAAGGCCGCGTACACCGCCCGCCGCACCCTGCGCAAGGTATATAAAAAGCTGGGCTTCGTGGAAAAGCCGTTCTGACCCCGCCGCCCCCACCAATAAATTCTTTGGAGATACAGTGAAATGTTTCAAAATATGGCCTTGTGGCTGAGGATAGTTTTGTCCTTTGCCGTGGCTCTTGTTGTTGCGTTTTTCATGACGCCGCCCGTCAAGCGCTTCGCCCAGCGGGTCGGCGCGATGGACGTCCCCCGCGACGGGCGTCGTGTGCATGACCACCCCGTCCCGCGCATGGGCGGCCTTGCCATCTTTTTCGGCTTCACCGTGTCGATGATTCTCTTTGTCAGCTTCACCACGCAGGTGCTCGGCCTCATGCTCGGCGCGCTTATCATCGCGGCCATGGGCGCGGTGGACGACATCGTCAACCTCCGCCCGTGGATAAAGCTGTCCATTCAGATAATCGCCGCGCTCGTGGCAATCCGCTGCGGCATCATCTTCAACGCCGTGTCAAACCCCAACTTCATGTCCGACGTCGTCACCATTCCCATCGGCTCGTTGTCCATTCCGCTGACCGTGCTGTGGATAGTCGGCTGCACCAACGCCGTCAACCTCATCGACGGGCTGGACGGCTTGGCCGTGGGCGTGTCGGGGATAAGCTCGATGACGATGCTCATCGTCTCCCTCTTTGTCGCAGACCCGAACACCACCTTCATTCTCGCGGCGCTCTGCGGCGCGTGTGTGGGCTTCATGCCCTACAACGTCAACCCCGCCAAGATATTCATGGGCGACGTCGGCTCGCAATTCCTCGGCTTCGTGCTGGCGTGTGTGTCGGTGATGGGGCTTTTCAAGCTGCACACGGTCATCACCTTCCTCGTGCCGGTGCTGGCGATGGCCATTCCGCTGGCGGACACGGTTTTCGCGGTGTTCCGCCGCGTGCTGCACGGGCAAAGCCCGTTTCATGCCGACAAGGGGCATTTCCACCACCGTCTGCTCGCCATGGGGCTGAACCAAAAGCAGGCCGTGGCCGTGCTGTACGGCATTTCCGCCGTGATGGGTCTGGTGGCCGTGCTGTTGGCCGGGCGTGACCCCATCCAGCGCACAATCTGCGTCGTGGCCGCGTTTGCCATCTCGCTCATCGTGTGGCTGTACGCGTTCAGCAAGGGCGTCAAGCACAAGGGTCAGTGTGACCATTGCGGCGGCGAGGGCGACTGCACCTGCGGCGAAATCCCCCCCGCCGAAATAAAGCCCGACACGAAAAAAGACGAAAAATAAAACCAAAGGGAGCGATGCTTTTACGGCAAAAGCATTGCTCCCATTATAATTAACAGCTCCGTGTCGCCGCTCTCGCGGTACATCAGATACAGCACCGCCAGCAGCAGCAAATCCTCGGTTTCCAGCGCGCGCAGCTCATCCAGCGCGCCCGGCAAAAGCCGCCCCAGCCCCTTTGTCAGCCCCTCGCCCATCTGCCTCACTCCTCCCGCTGTCGGGCGCGGCGCGGCGCTTGCCGCGCCCGACGCTTGCACCCCGCCCGCGATTTCCGCCGCCGTGTCCGGCGGCGGCGCGCCCTGCGGGGCGCGCATAAGGGGCGCGAGGGTCGCGCCCTCGCCGTCGTCTATGCGCTCGACACGCCCGGAGTTGCCGTGATAGCGGTTAAGCATTCTCCCCGCCCTCCCCATCGGCGAGGGCGAAGCGCGCAAGGCGCGCCACGCGCGCCAAATTCATCGCGCGCTGTAGCTTCTCCCGCCGCTTTTCGGACAGATACGGTCTCAGCGCGGCCAAAAGCGCGGCGCTTTTGCCGCCTGCGTCGCCGCCCGAACCCGCCGCGCGCGCAAGGCGCGCGATCATCGCCGCGTCCAAGCCTGCCGCGCCCTCCGGCGCGGACGGCGACTGCCCCGTCGGCGTTGCGTCCGCCGCGCCCTCGCCGCCCATGAGCGACTGCGCAATTCGGCTTATCTGCGCCATCTGCTCCGGGTTTGAAAGCACCTGGGATATCTTATCCTCCAGCTCGCTCATGGGCGCGTCACCTCACTTTCCGCCGAAAAGCCCCTGAACGCTCGCGGCCAGCCGCTTGCCCTCGTCGGTGCTCAACACGCGCCTGAGCATGTCGCCCAGCGCCTCGGCGTCGCCCGTGCGCGCCGCGTTTTCCAGCGCGGATTTGTCCAAAAGGCTCTCCAGCCGACGCCCGTCGGCGGACTCGGCCAGCGCCCTTATCTCATCGCTCTTGCCCTCGCGCTCAATGCGCCGGGCAAGCTCGTCAAAGCTCTGCATCGCGCTCCCCCCTCGTCTCATTATATTGCGGGGTGTGCGAAATGATGATAAACCCCCGACACAAGGAGAAAGCCCATGAACCCTGTCATCACCGCCGCCGTCTTTTCCGATTCTCACGGCTCGCTCGCGCTCATGCGCGAGTGCGTGCGCCGCGTGCGCCCCGACGTGGTCATCCACCTCGGCGACTATCAGCGCGACGCCGACGCCCTGCGCCTTGACTGCCCCGACGCCGCGTTTTACAACGTCCGCGGCAATTGCGACATCGGCGGCACAGCCCCCGACAAGGACACCGTCCCCCTCGGCCCTGTCACGGCGTACATCACCCACGGGCATTTATACAACGTCAAATACGGCTCGTTCGACTCCCTTGTCTACGCCGCGATGGAGCAGGGGGCGAAGCTCGCCCTCTTCGGCCACACCCATGTGCCCGACAGCATGGAAATCGGCGGCGTCAAGCTCGTCAATCCCGGCGCGGCGAGCGGCCGCGCCCCCACCTGGGCGCGCATAGAGGTGTACAATAACGGCGGCATCGCCTGCTCGATCGAGGCGCTGTGATTCTGCACTGTCGCCAAAAAATCTTCACTTATTTCCGCAAATCTTTACGCCGCGTGCACCGCGTTTTTTCTTGACCGGGGGCGCGGGTGAATGTTATACTGTATGTGTGATAATTTTGTTTTCCGCATGGGGGAGTAGCTGCGCGCCGCGCCCACGGGGCATTGCGGCGTGAGCAATTGTCAACATACATGGCGGCCAAGCGCCGCCTGGCTTTGCAGCGACAGCAAGACTCATGTACAGACTTTTTCCTGTACATGAGTTTTTTATATAAATGTAAGTATTGAAGGAAATAATTATATCAAACTGAGTTTTACGGAGAAAAAACTATGCTCGAATTCATCCGTCAGGCGCTGGGCAACCCGATGCTGCTGGTGGCCTCGTGTCTGACTCTCGGCGTGATATTGGTCAACGGCTGGACGGACGCGCCCAACGCCATTGCCACCTGCGTCGTCACTCGCGCCATCACACCCGGCAAGGCCATTTTGATGGCCGCCGTGTGCAACTTCCTCGGCGTTTTCGTCATGACGGCGGTCAACGCCTCCGTCGCCATGACCATTTACAACATTGCCGACTTCGGCGGCAACGCCCAGCACTCGCTCATCGCGCTGTGCGCGGCGATGACGGCCATTGTGATATGGGCGACCGCCGCGTGGTTTTTCGGCATACCGACCAGCGAAAGCCACGCCCTCATCGCCGGCATCTCCGGCGCGGCCGTCGCCATCCACGGCAGCTTTTCCGGCATCAACCCCGCCGAGTGGGTCAAGGTGCTTTACGGCATTGTGCTGTCCACGCTCTTGGGCTTTGCGCTGGGCTTTTTGTCCTCCAAGCTCACGGTTCTCCTCTTCCGCAACCAAAACCGCCTCACCGCCGGGCGCTTCTTTTCCGGCGCGCAGGTGGCCGGCGGCGCGGCAATGGCGTTCATGCACGGGGCGCAGGACGGGCAAAAGTTCATGGCCATTTTCCTGCTCGGCGCGGCCTTTGCCAACGGCGAGGGCAACATGTCCTCCTTCACCGTGCCGATTTGGCTGATGGTGCTGTGCTCGGCGGTGATGGGCTTGGGCACGAGCATCGGCGGCACGAAAATCATCAAATCCGTCGGGCGCGACATGGTGCGCCTCAAGCCCTATCAGGGCTTCGCCGCCGACGTGGCAGCCACGGCGTGTCTCTTGCTCTCGTCCCTCACAGGCATCCCCGTCAGCACCACCCACACCAAAACCACCGCCATCATGGGCGTGGGCGCGGCCAAAAGCGTCAAAAACGTCAACTGGAGCATCGTCAAAGACCTTGTTCTCACCTGGGTGTGCACCTTCCCCGGCTGCGGCCTGCTCGGCTTTGCGCTGGCGAAACTGTTCTTGTATCTGTTTTCATAAGAAAGGAGCTTGATTATGGCCAAATCCACCGATTATTTTGCACTTTTGAGCGCGCAAAGTGCGTACAGCGTCCGCACGGCGCAGCTTCTGCGCGAGTTCTTCGCCGACTATTCCGCCGAGGCGCTCCCCGCCCGGCGCGAAAAAATGCACGCCCTTGAGCACGAGGCCGACGGCGTGCAGCATGACATTCTCCAAAAGCTGTCCGTGGAGTTCATCACCCCCATCGAGCAAGAGGACATTGTCCACCTCGTCCAGCTTGTCGACGACGTGACGGACGCCCTCGACAACGTGCTTTTGGAGTGCTACATGTACCATATCGACGCCCTGCCCGACGGCGCGGCGCACTTTGCCGAGCATGTTCTCAAGTGCGTGTCCACGCTCAATGACGCCGTGGGTGAGCTCAAAAGCTTCAAAAAGCCCACCAAGCTCCGCTCTCTCCTCGTCGCGGTCAACACCATGGAAACCGAGGCCGACAGTGAGTACAACGAGCTTGTGCACAATCTTTTCGGCGCGGAGCACGATGTCCGCCGCCTCCTCGGCGGCAA
>CAZUSM010000102.1:0-5319 GCA_964623675.1 uncultured Oscillospiraceae bacterium | reverse complement strand
AGCACAGAGGCGGCCAAAGGCCGCGCTCTGTGCATTTTGTTATCACTTCATTCGCTTCAGCGTCTCGGTCAGGAGCGCCCAGGTGCGCTGGGTGGAGGCTATGTGCAGCTTTTCGCGGAAGGTGTGAATCTCGTCGATGTCCGGGCCGACGGACACGCAGTCCAGCCCCGGCAGCTTTTCGATGAGCAGCCCGCATTCAAGCCCCGCGTGAATCGCGCCCACAACCGGCGCGTGGCCGTACTGCTCGGTGAACACCTCCGCCATCAGCGCGCGCAGCTTGGAATCGGGGTCAAACTCCCAGCCGGGGTAATCCCCGCTCACGCTCACCGACCCGCCGAGCTGCTCGGTCAGCGCGGTGAGGCGGTCAATCAGCATGCGCTTTTGGCTTGCGATGCTGCTCCTCACGCTGAACGCGGCGGTCAGCTTATCCTCGTCGGTGGTGAGTATGCCGAGGTTGAGCGAGGTCTGAACCAGCCCCGGAATGTCCGCGCTCATTGCCTGAATGCCGTTCGGCACGCAGGTGAGCAGCGCGATGCACCGCTCGCTCGACGCCTTGTCCATGGGGGTCGCCGCCGCGCCCGCCGTCACGGAGACGGCGATGCCGCCGTCATTGACGCGGTACTCGTTTTTGAAATCCGCCTCCATTTCGCGGCAGACGCGCTCGGCCGCGTCCGCGTCCGCGACAATCACGCTTGCAAACGCCACCGTGGGAATGGCGTTGTCCTTCAGCCCGCCGCGCACCGACACAAGGCGCAGTTCGGTGGCCTTGGAGAGCTTGTACAGCACGCGCCCCATCAGAATGTCGGCGTTGGCGCGGCCCTTGTCAATCTCCGCGCCGGAGTGCCCGCCGAGAAGCCCGGTTATCGCGATGTCGAGCGCCGCGCCGTCAAACGCCGCGCGCGCAACGGGCAGCGTGCACTCGGTGCAAGCCCCGCCCGCACAGCCGACGGTGAATATGCCCTCCTCCTCGGAGTCGACGTTGATGAGCCGCCGCGCCTTGAGCGGGGACAGGTCGATGCCCGCCGCGCCCTCCATGCCGATTTCCTCGTCCACGGTTATCACGGCCTCCACGCGCGGGTGGGGCAGCGTGTCGGAATCAAGCACGGCCAAGGCCATCGCCACGGCGATGCCGTCATCGCCGCCGAGCGTCGTGCCGCGCGCGAAAATGCAGTCGCCCTCAATCGCAAGGTCAAGCCCCTCGCGCGCCATGTCCTTTGCGCAGTCGGGCGCCTTTTCGCACACCATGTCCATGTGCCCCTGAATAATCACCGGCTCTGCGTTTTCATAGCCGGGCGTGGCGGGCGCGATGATGATGACGTTGTTCAAGTCGTCCTGATAATGCTCCAAGCCACGCTCTTTGGCAAAGCGGACGAGATAATCGCTTATCGCGCGCGTGTTGCGGCTGCCGTGCGGAATGGCGCACAGCTCCTCGAAAAATCCGAAAACGCTCTTCGGCTCAAGCTTTTCAAGTACCTTCATTGTTCAAAATCTCCTTGTTGTGCAGTTGTTTGAGTTCTTTGTACATTTTTATCGCCAGCGGCAGCGCGGTCAAAAACGCGCATATATCCGCCACGGGCTGCGCGATGTAAACGCCCCAAACCGCAGGCGCGACCAAATGCGGTAGAATCAGCACCGCGGGGATGAAATACAGCCCGTTTCGCGCCATTGCCAGCACCGTCCCGCCGACGACGCGCCCGATGTTTTGATAAAGCATGTTCGTCACCACCACAAGCCCCAAAATCCAAAACGTCACGCACTGACAGCGCATAACCGTTTTGCCGATGGCGATCACCTCAACGTCGTCGCGGAAGAGCGCGACGGCAGGCTCGGCCAAGAACCAGCCCGTCACGGCCATCACGCCCAAAAACAAAAACGCCACCCGCAGGCAGAATTTATATGCCCGCATCACGCGGTCATAGCGCCGCGCGCCGAAGTTGAATCCGCAAATCGGCTGAAAGCCCTGCCCAAAGCCGATGAGCGCGGAAAAGGCGAGCATGGTGATTTTGTTCACCACGGTTATCGCCGCCACGGTCTGCGTGGCGAGCGCGGCGGAAACCGCCGTGGCCGCCGCCGCGTTCAGGCACATGCTCGAAACGCTCGTCAGCCCCTGACGGAAAAGCGACGGCAACCCGCTTATGCATATATTTTTCAGATAATACGGCGTCGGGCGGAAGTTTTTGATGTGGATTTTCAGCCCGTCCGAGCGCAGTGTGCCTATATAAAGCAGCGCGCAGCTCACCACCTGGCTTATCACCGTGGCGTAGGCCGCGCCGCGCACCTTCATGTCGAGCGTGGTGATGAATATGGGGTCGAGCACGCAGTTGAGCACCGCGCCCGACACCAGCCCCACCATTGAAAACACGGCGTTGCCCTGAAAGCGGAGCTGATTGTTCAGCACGCACGACACGCACATAAACGGCGCGCCCAGCAGAATAATCCGCAGATATTCCCCGGCGTAGCGTATCGTCAGCGCGTCCAAAAGCTCTTCCCGCGCGCCCAGCAGCACCAGAATGCCCCTTTCAAACGCGAACCCGCCCACGCATATCAAAAGCCCGCACAGTATCGCCGAAATCGCGCCCGTGGCGGCCATGGTCTCGGCTCGGCGCATGTCGTTCGCGCCGAGTGAGCGGGAGATATAGTTCCCCGACCCTTGGCCGAAAAAGAACCCAACCGCTTGAATAATCGCCATTATCGGCAGCACCAGCCCCACGCCCGCCGTGGCCTCGTTGCCGATCTGCCCCACGAAATAGGTGTCGGCAATGTTGTATAGCCCCGTCACCAGCATGGATATTATCGTCGGCACGGCCATTTTGCATACCAGCCGCTCAACCGGCTCGGTGGTCATGCGCACATATTTCGACGTTTTTTCGCTTGAAGCTCTCTCGTCCATTTTATCGCCTTACTTCCTGTATTGCATTTTGGATATTCTAGCACATTTTCCCGCCCCATGCAACGAGCGCATGACATGAGAATGCAACAATATTTTTCCCTCTTGTGCGACATTTTCGCCAAAACCTCGTTATTATAAGTGAAACCGGTTTCAATCCATGCCGCAAAGGAGACACAGTATGGACGATGTGAAAATAGTAGAGCTGTACTGGCAGCGCTCAGAGCGCGCCATCGACGAGACGGCCAAAAAGTTCGGCGCGTATCTTGCCAAAATCGCCATGAATATCCTCGCCAATCGCGAGGACGCCGAGGAGTGCGTCAATGACACCTATGTCGGCGCGTGGCGCTCCATGCCGGACAAGCGCCCCGCGCGCCTCGCCCCGTTTTTGGGGCGCATCGCGCGCAACGCCGCGCTCGACCGCGCCCTTGCCGACTCCCGCCTCAAGCGCGGCGGCGGCGAAGTGCCGCTCGCGCTCGACGAGCTGCAAAGCGTGGCCTCGCGCGACGACACCGAGCGCGCCCTTGAAATGCGCGAGCTTGTCAGCGCGATAAACGCCGTTCTCGCCACCCTCGGCGACACCGAGCGGCGCGTCTTCGTCGCGCGCTATTTCTTCCTCACGCCCGTGGACGAGCTTGCCCAACGCTTCGGCTTCACGCGCTCGAAAACCGCCAGCATGCTCTCGCGCACGCGCAAGGCGCTGCGCCTTGCACTTGAAAAGGAGGGTTACGTATGACTTCCAAGCAGCTTTTGACCGCTTTCGGGTATATAAACGGCGCGTATATTGACGACGCGCGCGCCGCCCTCGGCCTCGCCGCGGCGGGGGAGGGGAACGGGAAACGCCGCGTCAAAGTTAAAGCACGCCGCGCCCTGCGCACGGCGCTCATCGCCGCCGTTGTTGCCGCGCTCTTGGCCGCCACGGCTTACGCCGCCGGGTGGTTCGGCCTCGCGGGGCTGAAGCTGGGCGAGGCGGGCATGGCGGGGCTTTCGTGCATCTCGCTTCAGGGTCTGGCCGACACGCCGGAGGCAAAGGGCGCGGCGGAGTGGCTTGAATATTATGCCGAGCAAAACAGCACCCCCCGCGAAATTGACGAGTCCCTCGCCGCCGAATGCGCCGAAAAATACGGCACTTACGGCATCGCCACTCAAGCGGATTTGGACAAGCTCAACGAGCTTTGCGAGAAGTATTCTCTCACCTACCTCGGCACGAGCACCACCCCGGAAAACGAGCGCGCCTTTTGCGAAGCCGCCGATGTCGGCCGCCTCACGGCGACGAAAGACGACTATGTCAACGAATATAAAAGCGCATATATCTATTCCTCCGGCACGTTCCACGCCGAGGGCGTCATCTATTCCGACGCGCATGCTTATGACATTCCATATCAGCTCGCGCGCAGTGCAAAGGGCGTTTTGGATTACGTCACCGTTGCCGTTGCCGACGTCAACGCCTTCACCGAGTGGGATTATGACACCGCCGACGGCGCGCGCCTGCACCTTGCCAACACCGCGACGGACGCGCCGCGCAAGCAGTCCTTCATCTTTTATGAAACCGACGACGCGTTCATCTCCGTCAACCTTCTGCATGAATCCGCCGCGGATTATCTCGGCGACGGCGTGATTGACGGGGTGGGGGATGAGTTTGTCGCCTTTGACATCACCGACGCCGAGCTTGAAACGCTCGCCGAGTGCTTTGACTGGGCGGCGTTTGCCGACCCCGCGCGCGGCATGGACACGGACTTTGTCCCCTCGCGCGAGTATGCCGCCGTGGACACCGCCGCGCTCATCGCCGTTAAGGACAAGGCGGCGGATTTCTCCGCCGCCGAGGGTGACGACAACGCCGTGTATTATTTGAAGCTCAATTATGTTCAGGAGATTGAGCCGTACATCGCGGGCTTCCGCCTCGTGGATTATTATCTCATTCCCGGCAGCAACACCGCCATCGGCTGGGTGCAATTCGCCGGCGTGGCGAAAACGCCGCTTGACTGGGCGTATGAGGAGATTGACGGCGAGCGGGTTTATTGCCGCGGCGTTGAACTCACCGGGGGCGAGACGGGCGGCGAGTGGAGCGTCGGCGCTGGCTTTGACATGCGCCCTGTCATGCTTCAGGAAAACCTAGACCCCGGCGAAAGAATGCTCGGCCGCGACGGAGCGCCCCTTGCGGACTTGACCGGCGCGTCGCTCTATGTGCGCGCGACAGGGGAGTGGTACACCCTCTCCGACCCCGCCTCGCTTGACTTGCTCGGCCAAACCCTGCGCTTCAGCCATACCCCCGGCGGCAAGGCGCAGTGCGGCGTGTGGGACCCCATCATCCTCGACCATGCCGACGGCACGAGTACACTTGCCTACACCCTCGACAGCGGGGAGAATCTGCTTTATATCTACGGCACGCGCCAAAGCTGCATGATGGGCGTGAGCATTTTCGAGCTGTTCGG
>CAZUSM010000101.1:0-5322 GCA_964623675.1 uncultured Oscillospiraceae bacterium | reverse complement strand
AAGCTTTTCCGCTTCAGGGCGATAAAATACCGTGGTACCACCTGAATTCCGCGCTTGGCGCGGCACTCTTGTCCGCTTAACGCGCGGAGCACGACCGGACTACACAGCGCGGCGCGCCTTCACCCGGTTACTCAGAGCCGACCTTCCGCAGGGGCTTCACAAGGGCTTGCACCGACCGCCCTCTCTCTGCCATCCGCCTGACTGCGTACTCCTGCTCGTCACAGTAATAATGAGTGGATTATATGCCATCAGGCGCGTTTTGTCAACGTTTTTTACGCAAAAAGTCACAGACCCATCAGCTTTTTCAGCCCCGCGGCATCCGTGACGCCGACGGTCTTGCCGACAAGCTCGCCGTCCTTGAAGGCAAGCAGGGTGGGAATGCTCATGACGTCATAGCGCGCGGCAAGCTCGCCCTCGGCGTCAACGTCGACCTTGCCGATTTTCGCCTTTCCGGCAAGCTCGGCATCGAGCGCGTCGAGAATGGGGGCTTGCATGCGGCACGGGCCGCACCACGTCGCCCAAAAGTCAACGAGCGTGACGCCCTCTGCGATGAAGCTGTCAAAGTCCGAGGTTTTGATGTGAGAAACTGCCATGATTATATCTCCTTACTATATTTATATACATTATTTATACGCACTTTTTCGAGGCGAGGTATTCACACGCGCTGAGCGCGGCGACATTGCCCTCGCCCGTGGCCTTGGGGAGCTGATATGGCTTTCCGGCGCAGTCTCCGGCGGCGAAAACGCCGGGGATATTCGTCGCACCGCCCAAGGCGGTGACGATGCCGGCGGGGGCGGTGTCCAGCCCCGGCACAAGGCGCGTGAGCTTTATGCTCTCTTTTATTATAAACACAGCGTCGACACTATATTCTGTTGCGTCGGCAACAAGTGTGTCAACCCGCTCCGCGCCGCGTATCTCATAGCGGCGGGCGTCGGCAAAGCGGAGGACAGAGCAGCCGATGCTCGCCAAAAAGTCCGCATCCTCGTGCGCCTCGCGCGTCGAGCCGATGACGGCGACGGTTTTGCCGCGATAGAGCATGCCGTCGCAGGTGGCGCAATAGCTCACGCCGCGCCCCAAAAGGCGCTCTTCGCCGGGGTAGGTGTTCGCGCGGGTGATGCCGACGGCGAGAATGACGGCGGAGGCCATGTAAAAATCATTCCCCACGGCCACGCCGAAGCTGTCCCCCAGCGGCGTGACGGAGAGGGCACGGCCGTGGATAAGCTCCGCGCCGGAGGCGTCAAGCTGGGCGCGAAAGCGCGCGGCGAGCGCCGCGCCGGTGATTTCGTCAAAGCCGGGGTAATTTGTGACTCGCTCGGCCTTGAATAAGGCGGTGGTTTCAACCGGGTTTGCGACGACGGCGACGGTTTTGCCGCGGTTGAGGGCGGTTATCGCGGCGGCTGTGCCCGCCGCGCCGCCGCCGATGATGATGATATCAAACGTGTCGGACATGATGAGCCTCTTTCATTATAATACCCATTATAACATCGGGCAGCGGCGCGCGCTGCCCGGTGGGGTCACTCGGTGAAGTGAATGTGATTGTAAATATGGTCTTGGCAGAAGCAGTGGTAACCGGCACAGCGCGAGCAATAGCGGAATTCAAGCTCGGGGTGGTCGGTGTCGGTTCTGCCGCAGACGGCGCATTTGTGCGTATAGAGATTGGCCTGCTGCTCGCGGCGAATGCGCGCGGACTCGCGGCGGAAGTTGACGGTGTTCTTGCTTGGGCGCTTGGGCAGGGCGGAAATAATATCCCCGCCGCAGAAAATGAGGAAGTTGACCACCGCGACGACGGGCAGGAGATTGGCCGGGAAGCGCGACGTAAAGACGCTGAAAACAAAAAGCGCGGCGTCGACATAGGCAAGATACTTAATCTTGATGGGAATGATGTAAAAGAGCAAGACCTGCATATCCGGGAAAAGCACCGCAAAGGAGAAGAACATGGAAAGATAAATATACTCGGCGGTGAGGTTGAAGGTCATGCCGGTGGCAAAGTAAACGACAAAGCCGTAAACCACCGTGAGGATGAGACCTGAGAAAAAGTAAACATTGAACTGCGCCGTGCCCCAATAGCGCTCAAGAGTGGAGCCTATCATATAATAAAAATAAAACGCGATGAAGGCGAGCAGCCCCGTGGAGGGCGGGTAGAGCGCGAACGTAACCAGCCGCCACACCTGGCCGCGCAGTATCAGCGCGGGGTTGAACGTGAGATAGCTCATCAAAACGGGGTTCACCGCGCCCAGCACCCAAAAGACGACGTTGGCAATGGTGATGTATTTCATCAAATCCGCAATGCCGAAGTTGGGGTGGCGGCGGCAAAAGCTCTCTATCCGGTTACGGGGTCCTCTCATTTATAATGCTCCTTTGTGACTCGGCGCGGGGCGAAAACGCGCTGTCCGCGCCCGTTTTTATTGATTATATAATACCCTGCGGGGCGAATAATGTCCATTAAATTTTTTTGAACAAAAAAATTTTCGCGAAAATTAAAAATAACTCTTTTAATTTACATAATATTGTGGTATTATGTAACCACAATTATGTTGGCTAAATTATTCGGAGCGACACAATGGAAGAAAAAGAGCTGAAAAACGACATTATCGAGGGGCGCAACGCCGTTATCGAGGCGTTGCGGGCTCAGCGGGCTATCGACAAAATCTACATCGCCAAGGGCGATGTAGACAGCACGCTCGGCCACATCGCGTCCAAGGCGCGCGCGGCGGGCATAGTCGTGGTCGAGGCGGACAGACGCAAGCTCGACTATATGAGCCAAACGCATGCGCATCAGGGCGTTGTCGCGCTGGCCGCCGTGAGGGAATACTGCACGGTGGATGATATATTCGCCGTGGCCGAGAGCCGCGGGGAAAAGCCGTTTATCATAGTCTGCGACGAGATAAGCGACCCGCACAACCTCGGCGCAATAATCCGCTCGGCCGAGTGCGCGGGCGCGCACGGGGTGATAATCCCCAAGCGGCGCAGTGCGGGGCTGACGGCGATTGTGGACAAAGCGTCGGCGGGCGCGGCAGAGCACATGACGATTGCGCGCGTGGCGAACCTGCCCTCGGCAATAAAAGAGCTGAAAGCGCGCGGCGTGTGGGTTTACGGCACGGCGGCAAACGGCCAAAGCGATTTGTGGCACACCGAGTTCGACGGCGCGGTTGCGCTGGTGATCGGCTCGGAGGGCGACGGAATGGGTCGGCTTGTCAGCGAAAGCTGTGACTTTGTCATCAGCTTGCCGATGCGCGGGCAGGTCAGCTCTCTCAACGCATCGACGGCGGCGGCGATAACCATGTATGAGGTTTTGCGCCAGCGCACCATGCGCGGGGAATAAGCCCGGCAAACAAGACTATTAACTACTATTATGTATTACTATTACCCTCAGCGAAGGAGTGAGACAAGCAGTGGAACGGGAATACATGGCCGTAGAGCAGGCGCAGCGCGCGCCGATGCGCACGATGCCCATGCTGCGCAAAGCGCGCAGACCCAGACGCGCGGTTTTCAGAGCGTCCACTGATTGGGACGAGCAGACGCTTTACTATGAGCCGAATGGGATGGATTTCGACATGAGCCGCAAGGACAACAAGAAAAATAAATACGGCGGTGACGAGCTTTCCGTGGACGAAATTCTTTCCGAGTTCCATTCGGGGGCGCTGTTCGACGATTTTGATTATGACGTGAACGAGAGCGCAAGCGAGCGACGCAATGAGCCGGAGTACGCCCCGGAGATTGACAGCCGCTTCAACGTTGGCGCGCGGCGCGCCGCAGAAAAGCGCACGGAGCGCGAATTCGACATGAGCAGTGACGAAAACTACACCCCGCCCGAAGCGCGCGGCGACTATGCCGACGCGTGGGACGACGGCGACGATTACGCCGAGGAGCAGGCGGCCAAGAGCAAGTTCGCGTTCGGCAAGAAAAAGGCCAAAAAGAGCAAGAACTCTTATCAGCCCAAGTACATCGCCCAGGAGGAGGACGAGGAGGACAGCTTTGCAAAGGGCTTCCGCGACGTCACGGGCGAGTTACACGGTTACGCCGAGGCGGCGGACTATGCCGCCGAGTTCGGCGACACGCTGAGCGACGAGGAGCTTTCGGAGTCGGCAACCATGCCGTCGTTCTCGGAATACATCGCGTCGGTTTTCGCGAGCGTGTTCTTCCGCCTGCGCGGAACGCACAAGGGCGAATCGTCCGAGACCATGCAGGACGAGGACGAGGATCTCGGCCCGGAGGTCAGCTGCGCGACGGCGTCGAAATACTACGGCTCGCATGTGCACTCCGCGCGTCTGCGCACTCGCATTGCGGCGGGGCTGCTGGTGTTCATGATTTACATATCGCTGGGTCTGCCCATTCCGGGCATGCTGGGCTATCTCCCCGTGACGGCGGCAACCTGTCTTGCAATGCAGCTGACAATAATGCTGCTGGCGCTTGACAGCGTGACGACCGGGCTTTTGAAGCTGGGTCGGCTGCAGATGGGCGCGGACACACTGGCGGTGCTCTCGTGCATCATCACCTCGATTGACGCAGCTATGGTGGCAACGGGCAGCGCAAGCGGCAGCCACATTCCCCTTTGCGCGGTGTCGAGTCTGTCCCTCGTGGGCGTGATGCTCTCTTCCCTGCTGGGCATACGCGCACTGCGCAAATCTCTGCGCGTGCCGATGATTGCAAAGCGGATTTACAGCATCGTGGGCGACAACGGCGTGAACGCCGGGGACGTGACGCTGCTGAAAACCTCTCGCCCCGCGACGGGCTTCGTCCGCCGCTGTGAAGAGGCAGGGCCGGATGAAACACTGTACGCCAAGCTGTCTCCGTTCTTCCTCGTGGCGGCGATGGTGCTGGCGCTGATCGTGTCGGCCGTGTCGAAGAATTATTATGATATAATCTATATTTTCTCTGCGGTTCTTGCACCCGCTGTGCCGCTGACGGCGCTGATGTGCTTCGCGCTGCCCTATTTCATGGGCGCGATGAAGATATTCTCCAGCGGCGCGGCGATTGCGGGCTGGTCGGGTCTGTGCGACATCGGGCAGAGCAACAACATCATCGTGACCGACCGCGACCTTTTCCCGGAGGGCAGCATTTCCATCGAATCCATACGCATTTTCGCCGATGAGGACGCGCAGAAGGTCATATCCTACGCCGGGACGATGATAATCGCCTCCGGGTGCTCAATGGGGAAGGCATTCTCCGACGAGATGGAGCAAAACGGCTGCTCGGTGCAGCCGATGGCGGGGTTTGAATACCTCTCCGGCGGCGGCATGAAGGGCATAATCGACGGTCACGTCGTGCTCTGCGGCAGCAGCGACCTGATGCGGCTGATGAACGTGCGCATTCCGTTCCGCC
>CAZUSM010000100.1:0-5346 GCA_964623675.1 uncultured Oscillospiraceae bacterium | reverse complement strand
AATCACGAATTACAGCGTGCGAACGTCCGTTCACCGCGCCATCACCATCATCCTCGTTGCCACGCCCATGTCCGTCGTGGTGTCGATGCCGCTGGCCGGCATCATCGGGATATGCCTGAGCGCGCGCCACGGTGTGTTTTTTGAAAGCGCGTCGCAGATGGAAACGGTGGGGGACACTGATATCGCCGTTTTCGACAACACGGGCGTTTTTTGTGAGGAGTGCCCGCGCATTGTCGGCATTTCGTCGGACGTCATCGACAAGAAAACCTTTCTCACCTTTGCCGCGCATGCGCTGTATTATTCCGACCAGCCCGTCGCGCGCGCCGTCGCCGCCGTTTATTCCGACGAGCACCGCTTGGAGCTGATTTCAAACTTTGTTGATATCCCCGGTTACGGCGTCGAGGTGGACATCGGCGGGGCGCATGTTGTGCTCGCCTCGCGTGAGCTTTTTGTCGGCCGCGGGGTCAAGCTGCCGACCGACAAGGAAGGCGAGGTGCAGACCTTTTTCATGACCGTTGCCGACAGATACGTCGGCAAGCTGCAAATCGTCTCCGCGCTCAACGAAAACGCCGCCGAGCTTGCCATCGGGCTGAAAGACGCCGGCGTGAGCCGCTGCGTCTTGCTCACCGAGGACGGAAACTCAGAAAGCCGCCGCATTGCCGAGGCCATGGATTTCAGTGAGGTTTACGGCGAGTGCGACCTTGAAAAGAAGCTGCGCATCGTGCAGGAGCTGAAAACCGGTGCAAAGGGTTCGGTCATGTTTGTTTACGCCTCCGGCGTTGAGGCGCACAGCGCGGCGGACATCGACGTGCGCATAAACCGCCGCGGCAAATATGCCGACGTGCTCGTCGCGCCGGATTACACGGCGAATCTGCCGTTTGCGGTTCAGGTGTGCAAGCGTGTTCGCGAAATCGCAATTGAAAACGCGGTGTTTGCTTATGTGGTGAAGATGATTCTCGTTTTCCTCAGCATCATCGGCTATTGCAACGTTTGGTTTGCCATTTTCATTGACACCGCCGCCGCCATCGCCACCATACTCAACACCATTCGTGTCACCCAAGAATCGCTCATCAGCGTTTTTCTCTACAAAACCGGCCAACGATAATTGAGACTTAATTTCCCCTGCGGGTTTCCGCAGGGGTTTCGTTTTGCAAAAAATATTTGCCGAAAAATGCAACGCGCAGGGTGAAAAATACGTCTTATGGGGTGAACAGGCAAAAAACGCCGAAATCGGCAAAAGGAGGTCATCTATGGACGACAGCGGAATAATCGAGCTGTATTGGCAGCGAAACGGCGCGGCGATTGACGAGACGGATAAGAAATACGGCGCGCTGTGCCGCGCGCTGGCAAACAGAATCTTGGGAGACACGCGCGACGGCGAGGAATGCGTGAATGACACGTATCTGACCACGTGGCAGAGCATTCCCACAGCGAGGCCGGAAAAGCTCGCGGCGTTTCTCGCCGCGATAACGCGCCGACTGAGCATTGACGTTTTGCGCCGCCGTGACGCGGCAAAGCGCGGAGCAGGGGAGGGGACGTTCGTCCTCGACGAGCTTGCCGAGGCAGTGCCGTCAAATTGCGACGTTGAGCGCGAGGTTGAAATGCGCGCGCTGAGCGAGGAGCTTGACCGCTTCCTCGACACGCTGAAAGCCGCAGACCGCGATATGTTCGACTGCCGCTACTGGCTGTGCACCGACATCAAGACCATCGCGCGCCGCTTCGGCGCGAGCGAAAGCCGCGTCAAAAGCTCGCTCATGCGCACACGAAACCGCCTCAGAGAGCATTTGAGCAAGGAGGGTTATATATGAACGCGCTAAACATCATGGACGCATTGACGGACATATCGCCGAACAAGGTGCAAGCGGCGCTTGAGCGCATGGGGTATATCCACGCGCAAAAGCGCGCGAGACAAATGGGGCGCAAGGCAAAGGTGCTGCTGCTTGCGGCGGCGCTGGCGCTGCTACTGGCCGCGTGTGGTTATGCCGTGGGGTGCGCAATCAACAGCCCGGAACAGGCGTGGGTGGTCACTCAGCGTGAAATCCAAACGCTCAAGGATATGGGTGTCCTCGCCGAAAACCTGCGTCTGCCCGATGAGGCGAGAAATATCTCCGAGCGGCCGGAGAATGACGGCCACATGCTCAATCCGAATTATTGGCACGGGCGCATATTCAAGCACAGCTACAGCGTGCTAGCCTCAGACGAGGATTATTTGTTCCACTTGTTCGTCGACACCATGAGCGGCAAAATCACCAAGCTCAGCATCGAGGCCAGAGCCGACGAAAATGACGCGAAAGTGACCTCTGATGCTTGGGGCGGCTGCGAAATCTGCATGAATTATTATGAAATTGTGCCTAAAAACATCACTTTGGACGAATTTTGCACACTTATGAACGAATATTGGGGCTTCAACGGCTATGAACTCTCCGCCACGGTGGAAGAGGAGTTTTATCATTATAACACCAACATTCCTAATGGCGATAAACAGCTTACAGATTATGCAAATGAGCCGTATCTCACCGTATATTTCGACGGAGACCAGCAGGGGGTGCCGATGTACATTGAGCTGTCGTCATATCAGCATCCAGACGGAGTTTATTTCACCGTCGGCACAAATCACACAGTCGGATAAAATGCTCAGCGCATTCGGAAAAACTTTTTAATTAACCGCTGAAACAGAACACACACAAACGCCTTGAAGTCAAAACGGCTTCAAGGCGTTTGTGTAGAAACTAACTATTATATAGTATACATAATTTACGCCCCGATTTTTCACCCCAAGCCACGGACAGGAGAGGGCAAAAAGTCCAGCTTTCACCGCAGAATCGTCCAAAGACCAATTCACCGGCTCAACACAAACACACCAACCCAGCACACTGACATTTTGACGGCAGGCATGCAACTTCGCGTAATATCAATTTAACGAAGTTTTGCTTGACTTTTTTAGGGCTGGGCTTTATAATGTTAACATAAAAGATTTGATTATGTAAATGACCGCAAATGGCAGACATTCTACCACTTTTCGGCCTTTTCCGTGCTATCACTGCCTATATCTCCATCTTATTTGTTTTACATGCTTATTTATAGAGGTTTATCTTATGAATCTTGATTCAATTAACGACGCGCCGGACATTCTCATGGAGTTTCTCGAATACCACTCCACGGTTCGCGGGCATTCCGACAAAACTGTTTTTGCTTATTACACCGATTTGAAAATCCTGTTCCGGTATTTGAAGCGTCGGCGGCGTCTCATTGCGCCCGAAGTGCCGTTCAATGAGATTGACATCACTGACGTGGATTTGGATTTCATCAAGGCCGTCAAAATTGAGGAGCTTTATCGCTATCAAAGCTTTTCACCCGAATCCGACAGCTCCCTATCGCCTGCCAGCCGCTGTCGCCGTACCTCGTCGGTCAAGTCCTTTTTCAATTATCTCACGGTCAAACGACACTTGTTGGAAAAAGATGTTTGCCAAGAGTTGGATATGCCGAAGCGTCAGGCGTCACTGCCGAAATACCTTGAAGAAGCCGAATGTGACCGCCTTTTGAACGCCTGCGAGGGCAAATTCGAGTATAGGGATTACGCGATATTGATGCTGTTTCTCTCGTGCGGCTTGCGCGTGTCGGAGCTGGTGTCGCTGAATCTGACGGATGTTTATGAGGATCATGTGCGTGTCCTCGGCAAGGGCAACAAAGAGCGCGTGGTTTTCTTTGCCGACGGCTGCCGCGAGGCGCTGGACGATTATCTGGCTGTGCGCGACAACGGCAAAATACGCGACGAGGACAAAAACGCCCTTTTCATCAGCAGCGTCAACCGCCGCATTACGGCTCGCGGCGTCGAGCAAATGGTTGAGAAAAAGGTGTTGATGGCGGGGCTGGACGCCTCGCGCTATTCCCCGCACAAGCTGCGCCACACGGCGGCCACGCTCATGCTCAAAAACGGCGTGGACACACGCGCGCTTCAGGAGGTTCTCGGCCACAGCAACCTCAACACCACGCAGATTTACACCCATTTGGACAACGCCCAGCTCCATGAAGCCGCCATGGCAAACCCAATCGGACGCAAGAAAAAGGACGATATTCAATAAGCGGCCACGCATATATTATATAATATAGTATCCCGGCCACAAATCACAAGCAGAACGCGATTTGCGGCCGGGCTTACTATTTCTCCGTCAATGGAATTGCACTGCCGATGTCGAATATGGGGTCTGCGGTGAGATACACCGGGGTGATGTTGCGCTCGGCGAGGAACGCGAGTATACGCGGCTTATCAGGGTGTGTGTCGAGTGTCCCGGTGAACGCAAGTTCACTTTTGCTCAGCTTGAACCCCGCGCCGCCGATAAAGCCGCATGAAAAGCCGCTTAATTCAACATTGCCCGGTTCGATTTGAAGTACATCAAGCCCCGCATTCATCGCCGCACGGGCGATTCCGGGGTCTTGCGTAATGAGTGAACACACGTTCACAGCTAATGTTGAACACTTCGCATACCCCTGTTTACTGGACACGGCTTTGTAATTTTTCTCGATTGTTAAATATTCGACAGTGGGTAAATACGATACCTTGGGATTGTATATCACGGTGTCGGCAAGGGCGGCAATGTTGAGCTGAGCATCATGCGGATAGGTAAGGGCTTGCGATATATCCGCAAACATGACGTCAACGCCGAGCGCTTCAAGCTTTTTCGCAAAGTCACTGCCGCGCAGGAACGGTGCAAGGTACACCCTCTCCCCTCCCGCGTGAAAAACAGAGAGATCGGCATGTCCGGCCAAACGCGGGTCAACATCGGGGTTATTCGGCACAAAAAGCGGCGTAATACCCCATTTTCTGAGCGGTTTTGTCAGTTTTTCGGCATATTTTTCTCCGATTATGACGATATTTGCGTCATTTGGCAGGTTCGGGGCTTTTACGAACTCAGCCATTCTTGCCCAAGGTGGCGCGAACGGCCTCGCGCACGGTGTTGACGGTGATGAGCGTCATGCCGTCAAAGCGTTTAATCTCGTCACGAACGTGCGCGGGAATAACACAGCGCTTGAAGCCGAGGCGATAAATCTCCGTGAGGCGCTGGTTGAGCGCACTGACAGAGCGGATTTCGCCCGAAAGGCCGATTTCGCCGATTGCGGCAAGGTCAGAGCCAAGCGGCCTGTCCAAATAGCTCGACGCGATGGCGAGCACCGTGGCCAAATCCGCCGCAGGCTCGTCCAAGAATAGGCCGCCGATGACGTTGATGTAAGAATCGCAATTGGAAACGGGCAGACCGCCGCGCTTTTCAAGCACGGCGAGCAGCATGGCCGCTCGGTTATAGTCAATGCCGTTGCTGCGCCGCGCGGAATTATACCCCGACGGACACA
>CAZUSM010000099.1:0-5383 GCA_964623675.1 uncultured Oscillospiraceae bacterium | reverse complement strand
GTCACTCGCTTGCCCGATGTGGATGCGGTATTTGCCGGGCGGGGCATACCAGTCGCCCAGTTTTTCGTGGTAAAAGCTCAAATCTCTTGCGGAAACGGTCATAGAAACCGTTTTGCTTTGACCCGGCGTCAATTCAACCTTGCAAAAGCCCTTCAATTCCTTTATCGGCCTCCCCGCAGTGCCGTTCAAGTCAGACACATAAAGCTGCACGACCTCTTTGCCGGTCATAGCGCCCGTGTTTTTCACATCCACACTCACGCGCACAACGGAATCATCGTCCATACGCTCTGATGACAAGCGCAAGTTATCATAAGCAAAGCTTGTGTAAGAAAGCCCGTGCCCGAAAGCCCAACGGACGGGCATCTTTTTCGCCTCATAATAGCGATAACCCACATAAATGCCCTCGGCATAGTTTGCCGTCATGCCGTCGCCCGGATAATTCAGATGGCTTGGGTTGTCCTCCAGTCGGAATGGAAAGCTCTCCGCCAAGTGTCCGCAGGGGGTTGCCTCGCCCCACAACAGTCGGTCACAGGCCTCGCCGACGCCCTGCCCGCCGAGATACAGCTCCAAAACAGCGGCGACGTCGCTTGCCCACGGGCATTCGACGGGAGAACCGTTATGCAGCACGACCACGGTGTTCGGCTGCACGGCGGCCACGGCGGCGATGAGTGCGTCTTGGCATTCGGGCATGCGCATGTGCGCGCGGTCGAAGCCCTCCGATTCCAACGCATCCGGAAGCCCCGCAAAAATTACGGCCACATCGGCCGCCTTGGCCGCCGCAATTGCCTGCACCAAGCCGTTTTCAAGCATTTCGTCCCGCTCTGCGGAAAAGGCCGGGACATACGTGATACTGCGCCCCTTTGCGTTGGCCGAGACCAAGGCGGAGCTGACCTTGCCGCAGTTTATGTGGCTTGAGCCGCCGCCTTGGAATCTGGGCGTTTCGGCATAGCTGCCGATATACGCGGCCTTTGTTCCCTTTTTCAAAGGGAGAACGCCGTTGTTTTCCAACAGCACCGCGCACTCTGTGGCCATTTGAACGGCTTTTTCGTGGTCTGCCTCCGGGTCGTAATCCGCATTCGCCCTTCTGCTGTCCGCGTAAGCGAAAACGCTTTTCAAAATCCGTTCAACTGCGGTGTCCAGCGTGGCTTCATCCAAAACGCCGTCCTCAACCGCCTTTATGATGCGCCTGTCATTGGCCTCGTTCCCGCCGGGCATTTCCAAATCCAGCCCGGCGGCAAGCCCTTTGACCCTGTCGGCAACCGCGCCCCAATCCGTCACGACACAGCCCTCAAACCCCCATTCGTCTCTCAAAATCTCGGTGAGAAGCCGATGGTTTTCGGAGGAATATGTGCCGTTGATTTTGTTGTAGCTGCACATGACGCTTCGCGGCTGCGCCGATTTCACGGCCTCCTCGAACCCCGGCAAGTATATTTCGCGCAGAGTTCGCTCGCTAAGCTCCGATGAACAGCTCATGCGGCAATACTCCTGATTGTTGGCCGCAAAGTGTTTGATGCTCGTGCCCACGCCCTGACTTTGCACGCCTTGAATGTATGCAGCGGCCATCTTGCCGGTGAGGTATGGGTCTTCGGATATGTATTCAAAATTCCGCCCGCACAGCGGACTGCGCTTGATGTTCACAGCCGGGCCGAGGAGCACACCCACGTTTTCGGCCTGACACACGTTGCCCAACGTTTTTCCCAGCTCGCGCATTAGCTCCGTGTCAAAGCTTGACGCCGTGGCGCATGCCGCCGGGAAGCAAACGGCCTCAATGCTCTCTCCAATGCCCAGATGGTCGCCGCTGCCGTTCTGCTTGCGCAGGCCGTGTGGCCCGTCTGACATCATCACAGAGGGAACGCCCAAGCGTTCTATCGGCTTCGTGTTCCAAAAATCCAGCCCGGAACATAGACCGGCTTTTTCCTCCAAGCTCATGCCGGATATCAGTGCTTTCAAATCGCGATTCATTATAATCTCCTTCGTGATACTTATGGCCGGTTATTGCAATGGCGGCAAATATCCTTGCCGCCATCGTTTCATCTGATTTTTCCGCAGAATACAGCCGAGCCTTTGGCAGCGACGATGCGCGCCTGCCCGAACACCGTGTCCAGCTTGAAGCCCTTTTTGGGCTTGGCCATGGCAATTTCACAGCATGCGATAAGCTTTTCCAGGTGTATTGCCGATAAAGGCGCGTCGGTGTGCCCGCCGTAGCGGCGTGCTATGCCGCGCTTTTTCAGATAATCCAGGTATTCCTTCGCGGTTTTAATATACTCCTCCAAGGTGCTGGATTCACGCAAATGAATCCAAACGCCTTGCCCGGCGGCATCGCCCTCAAAGGTCGTGTTGTATTTCTCGTCTGTCAGCACGACACTGCCCGGCGTGTGGCCGGGGAGAAGCCGCCAAGAAACCGTCCTGTCGCCCAGCTCAAATTCACCCATGTCATCAAGGTGCTTGATCGGCGGGTGAGGGGTTGTGGCCAGCTTTTCAACGTAGCTGCGATAATCCGGATTGCCCGTGATGCGTTTGGGCAGCTTGAATGAAAAACCGGTGTAACACATGTTCCGGATGTTATCCGCGTCTTTGTGGTATGCATACACCTCGGTGTCGTTGCTGTGCATGTATGCATTTTCAAATTGAAATGCGCCCATCGCGTGGTCAATGTGCCCGTGTGTGCACACGCATATAACTTCTTTGTCGGTGAGCTCTTTGACAATGGACGAAAGGTCGAGCAAGCCGTACCCCGTGTCAATCAGCAACGCCCTTTCGTTGCCGACCAAAAGGTACATGTATACAGAACCCTGTCCGAAGCCGCTGTCGCAGATGCTGTAAGTGTTTTCGTACAGCTTTTTCACCGTGTAGCTGTTTGAGATCTTTTTCAAGGGGGTGCTCCCTTCACGTGGCTTATGCTTTTTCGGCGTCCGTTTTTCGCCGTGCAAGCTCTTCGGAAACTGTCAGCATCGTCTTTTCGTCGATTTTGTACCCCAAACCGGCCACTATGCCCGCGCCGATATTGAAAATGGCGGGCAGAATGATGGCGATGGCCATGATGCCGAGAGAGGCCTCGGCGCTCTGCTCTGCGTTCGGCACAAAGTGTGTCAACATCAAAACATAGCCGGGGATTGCCCCGCCGACGGCTGCACCGACCTTGTTGATGAATGACAGCATGGACGCAACCGCGCCCTCCGAACGGAAGTGCTTGTCATATTCCGCATAGTCGATGACATCGGCGCACATTGAAAAGCCCAAAGCTTGAATCCCGCCGCAGCCGAGTCCGTAAAACACGTTGAATGTGAAAAACAGAGGAATGCTTCTCGGCGCAAAAAGACGAATGAGGAAAACCGAGCCCAGCAGCAGCGCCGCACCGGCGTACACGGCGCGTTTTGACACCCTTTTGGCCAGTGCTCCCGCAATGAACAAGCCCGCGAACATGCCGATTATCATGAATAGGCTTCCCATGGACATCAGCGTGAAATCGCCGAGGATATACGTGGCGTAATATGTCGCGGCCGAGCCGTATATTCCGCTGGAAATGCTGTTGAAAAGCATGATGAGCAGATACGCCGCCAACGGGCCGACGCCAAACAGCTTCAGAAAATCTTTCAAGCCGTATTTCTGCTCGACGGCCGGCTCAACTCTCTCTTTCACGCCCAAAGCCCCGACCACGGGGAGAAGCGTGAACACAATTGCCGACGCGACAATGAACACCGTGTATCCCTCAAGCTGGCTTGCAAAAGAGGACACGACAATCGGCAGCGCAAAACCGACCACAATCGAACCCATTGAGGCAAGCCCGGAGAGAAAACCGAGAGTGGAGCGATCCTTCGGCTCGTTGGTGACGGTCGCGAGCAGACAGTTGGACGGCGTGGCAAGAAAGTCATAGGAAATGCCCATGACCAAATACGTGATGTAAGCGGTAATCAGCTTTGCGCTTTCGGGCAGATACGCCGGGCCGAGGAACAGCACCGTGTAATTGATGCCGCAAATAATTGCGCCGACAATCAGCAATGTTCTGAATTTGCCGAACTTCGTCCGCTTCATGCGATCCATCAAAAACCCGCATACGGGGTCATTGATGCCGTCCATCAAGCGCGAAATCAGAAACAGCGTTGCGCACGCCCCGGCGGGCAGCCCAACCACATCCGTGTAAAAAATCAACAGGTATGAGCCGAGAACGGTGTTGAGAGGAATGGTTGCAGACTGCGAGAGGAAAAAGCTGAACTTTTCGAGGCCGCGAAGTCGATTGGGGTCTTTCACCTTTCTATTCATGGCGAATCTCCTTTGTGTTTTTATACCGAACCCCAATTCCGTTGTCGGCGCGCGCCTCCGACAATGAAAGTGTGGTCTAACGGTCTTTTTCAAGCTGCCCGTTTCTGTAATCTATGGGCGCACAGCCTTTGAGTTGCCTGAAAACCTCCGCGAAGTAGCTGCGCGAGCAGAAGCCGAGCCTGTCGGCAATGTCCTGAATGTCGTCGTCCGTCGTTTCCAACAGGAATTCCGCCCTGTCCACCTTGGCATTGCGGATATACTCGCCGATTGTCATGCCAAGCTCTTTCTTGAACCGTCGCGAAAGATATGCCTTTGAATATCCCATTTCGTCGGCGATGCTGTCGAGCTTCAGCTTATTCTCTGCGTGAAGCTCTATATAATCGCAACAGCGTTTCATCTGCGGTGTGGTTTCGTGTTTTTTCTTTTCTCCGCGCACAAGCGTGACATAGCTTTCGTACATGTCCTTTATCAGCGCATACGCCTCCGGGATTGAGCCGCATTTTTCCGCGTTATCCACGTAGGTGTCGAACATTTTGTAGGACTTCCACGGCGCAAGGCCGCCCTCAATGGCCGCCCGCGAGCAGAGCGTTGTGAACACAACCAAGTTGCTCTTTGCATACCTCAGCGGATCGCCCGCGGAGAATCTGAAATAATCGCCCTTGGTGACTGCCTTTGAAAATGTGTCCAAGCTCGCCGTGTCTCCGGTTCTGACGATTTCAAGCAGTTCCTGCTCCAGCTGCCACATGCGGTGGCCGCGCTTGGTTTCCTCGTGGTTGGGCTTTAGCCCCGACAGAATATCGGTGGGGGAGAACATGTCCGCGTTGCTTATGTATTCTCCGTTGAGGCAGTAATGCAGCTTGATTATGTCCTGCGTCAGTATCGACTGCGTCACCACCGGAATATGCCTCAGCTCACCCTGCAGCTCATACCGCGCCGGTGAGCTCACCTCCTCCGGCAGACGTGCCACAATATCGTCATAGCTGTCTTGGGAAATGTCCATCGAGAAAACAGGACCCAAAACATAGATTCTTCCGCCGTCGCCGCTCTCGCGTTCAAGTGCTGCGTTCCAAATGAAGCCCCATTCCGTGCCGAGCGATATGGGCATGCTGTTTTTCGCAAAGTA
>CAZUSM010000098.1:0-5447 GCA_964623675.1 uncultured Oscillospiraceae bacterium | reverse complement strand
ACGAACGAGCAGCCGACAACGAAGTTGGCAAAATCGCCGACGAAGGCGGTGCTTGTGCCCTTCAAGAGGAGCTTGACCATGACCTTGATAAGCTCGCTTATCACGCCGGAGACAGGGCCGAGGTAAAAGGTGCAGATAAGCACGGGCAGCTCGCTGACGTCCAGCTTATAAAAGCCGGGGGCGAAGAAAAGCGGCAGGTCAAACACCATCAGCACGCCCGCCATGCAGGAAAAAATGGCGGTATAGCTGATATAATGGGTGCTGGAGAGCTTTTTTCTGTCCTTGCTCAAAAGCCGCTCTGCGGCCAAGGCCACGGCGAGAATCGCCGCGAACACGGCGACGCACATGAGAACGAAGCGCAGGTTTTCCATAAGATACTTCTCCTTTTCGGGGCGTTTTGCGCGCAAAAAAACAAAAACGCCCAAAGATTTGTATCTCCGGGCGAATAATACGAAAAAAGGTGTTGTGAGCATCTTCTTCCATCCAGACTTTACTGTCGGTCCCGGAGTTGCGCCGGGTCATGCCGATTGAAAACGGCTTGCGGACTATACCGCCGATCGGGAATTGCGCCGAGGCGCTCACCCTGCCCTGAAGATGATTCAATATTATCACACTATTCTTTCTTTGACAATACCCTTTTTACGGTTTATACTGTGAGGGAGAAAACGAAAGGATGGGCGCGATGCACAAGAGGGAGACAACCTGCTGCTTTTCCGGGCACAGGCCGCCGAAGCTGCACTGGGGCACGAACGAGGACGACGAGCGCTGCACTGCGCTCAAGGCCGAAATCGCCGCGCGGCTGGACGGGATTTATCAGGCGGGGTATCGGCATTTTATATGCGGGATGGCCATCGGCTGTGACACGTATTTCGCCGAGGCGGTGCTGGCACTGCGCGAGGCGCACGGCGATGTGACGCTGGAGGCCGCCATTCCCTGCGGCACTCAGCCGGAGAAATGGACAGAGGCGCAGCGCCTGCGCTACAACTCCCTCATCGACGCGAGCGACGAGGTGACGGTGCTGCAAATCGACTACACCCCCGGCTGCATGCTCGCGCGAAACCGCTATATGGTCGACCAATCGTCGCTGCTGCTGTGCTGCTATAACGGCGGGCCGGGCGGCACGATGAGCACGATTTTGTACGCCATGCGAAGCGGCGTGGAAACCATGGTAATCGACATTTGACAAGGCTTTCCCGGCTCGGCATTTTGCGCCGAGCCGGGATTTTTGCGCGAAAACCGGTCAATTTCGGAATCTGCCTCATATTATATTGCATGGAAAACCAAACGGAGGTGGACGAAAGTGATTGAAAGCTATTTCCTCGGCGCGAACTCAAAGGACGGCTTTGCCTCGCTCTACGGCGGCTTTTGCCGCGCGGAGGGCGATTATCTCAGCGTCATCAAGGGCGGGCCGGGCACGGGCAAATCCGGCTTCATGCGCGCCATCGCTCGTGCGGCGGAGGCGCGTGGGCTGGACGCGGAATACGTGCTCTGCTCCGGCGACCCGGACTCGCTCGACGGCGTGTACATACCCGCATTGCGCCGCGGCTGGGTCGACGGCACGGCGCCCCACGCCGCAGAGCCGGCGCATTTTGGGGTTGATGGTGATTATGTAAACCTCTCGCAATTCTGCGCCGTACCGCTCGACGAGGGCGAGCGCGGCGCGGTGCGGGCGCTGTATGATGATTACAGGCGCGAATACGCGGCGGCTTACGGGTATCTCGCCTCGGCGTGGGAGGTGCGGCGGGCGTATTTGCCGCAGTTATTCACAGGAGAGCTTGCCGATGCAATGCGGCGGCGGATTGGGAACATACTGCGGCGCTGTCGCGTTCGCGACGCGCACGAGGGCGCGCTGCGACACTGTGCGCGGTATCTGCACGGATACACGTGCAAGGGTGAGGTGTGGCTGGGCGAGGAGATAACGCGCGCGGCGGGGCTGGTATATCTCATCGACGACGGATATGGCGGGGCGGCCGCCGCGCTTGACATTGCCGCCGAGGAGGCGGATGCCCTCGGCGCGGCGGCGATATATTGCCGCGACCCGCTGGACAAAGCGCAGTTGGACGCGCTTATCTTGCCGGAGTGGGACGTGGCGTTTGCCTCGGCGGGGTATGATGCCGCGCCCGCGCGGCACATTCGGCTGGACGCGGCGATTGACCCCGCCGCGATTCAGGGGCGGCGGGGCGAAATACGCGAGGGGCGGCAAATCGAGGCGCGGCTGAAAAACGCCGCGATATCGCATCTCGCCGAGGCCAAGCGCAAGCACGACGAGCTTGAGGCGCACTACACCCGCCGCATGGACTTTGCCGCGCTGACGGAGTACACGGAGAAGTACGTGGCCGCGCTGTTTGGGGACAAATAAACGAAAAGCCCGGAGACTCAGGTCTCCGGGTTATCGCTTTCCAGCGTCACGAGGACGAGTTCGGGGCGGTTGTTGACGCGCAGGGGGAAGACGCTGTTACCGAGGCCGCGGCTGACGACCATGGACATGCCGTGGACGGTGTATAGGCCGCTGTCGTACTTGGGCAGGAAGCCCTGACCCGGCGCGACAAGGCCGCCGACAAGCGGCAGGCGCACCTGGCCGCCGTGCGCATGGCCGCACAGCGCGAGGTCAGCCCCGCCTGCGGCATAGCTTTCGGCATACTCCGGCCTGTGCGCGAGCAGGATGTTGTACTCCCCCGCCGCCGTCAGGCGGCTGAGCTTTTCGCGGATCATGGCGTCGAAGCCCTGCTTAATCTCGTCATGCGTGGCAAAATTGGGGTCATCAATGCCCACGAGGCGTATCGCCGCGCCGCCGCGCGTGATTTCGTCCGAGGTGTCGGTCAAAACATGCACACCAAGCTCCGTCAAGCCCTCGCGCAAGCGCCAATATTCCATCAACGCGCCCTCGTGGTTGCCCGTGACGTAATAAACCGGGGCAAGCGCGACCGCGCGGCGCGCAAAGGACAGGGCAAGGTCAATGTCCGTGCGGTTGGAGTCGATCAAATCGCCGGTTATCACGATGACGTCCGGCGCGGCGTCGGCAAGGCGGTCGATGAGCGCGGCATTGTCCGCGCCAAGCTGAACGTCGTGCATATCCGAAACGTGCGCAATCATAAAGCCGTCAAACTCGCGCGGAATGCGCGGCGAGGCGACCGAAATGCGCGTGGTGACAAGGGCGATGTTGCCCCATATAAGCCACGCGAGCACCGCCACGGCGGCGATGAGCGCGGCGATGTGCGCCGCGCGGCGCTTAATCGGCCGCGCGTTGGCCTCACGGCGTTTTGACATGGCCGCACTTCCTTTCGCTTATAATCACGCTGACATTATATGCCCCGCGCCGGGCGCGAATGCGCGGCGCTCAGGCGACCTTGGAATACTCCACGCTTTGGTTGCCCGCCTGGGCGGAAAGCGAGGAATAGCGCGTATAGGTCAGGCGGCCGAAGTTGGAGATGATGGCGTAATAAGTGGTGGTTTCATCGGTGGAGACGCCGAAGCCGACGTTGCCCAGCGCGGCGGTCAGCTCAATGGGGTATTCCTCGCCACCCGCCGGGTAAATGACCAGCGAGGCGCGGTCATCGCCGATGACGACCCTCGAGGTGAAGGCGCTGCACTTGTGGCTCAGACCCGCCGTCTGCGCGATGAGGGTCAAGTCGCCGCTATAAAGCTCCCATTGTCCGCAATAGGGCGCGTACAGCTCCAGCAGGGCGAGCCACTGCTCGCGCATGTCAAATTCGCCCGTGTACGCGCTGAGCCACTGATACGCGCCGATGATGTCGCCCTCGGCGCACTTGGTGTAAAATGGGCGGGTGTAGTCCCCGGCGATGAGGGCGCGCTCGGTGAGCGCGGCGGTGTCGGCATAGTCGCCGAGCGCGGCAAGCTCGTCCGCCACGGCCTGACATATCGGCTTGACGCCCTCGCCCGGCGCATCGGCAATCGTGACCTCGACGCCGTCGCCGCGCAGTATGTCGCGCAGGTCGGACGAGATATCGTTGCCATAGGTCGAGAACACCGACTGCGGGATATATACCATACTTTTTTCGCCCGTTACTGTGCTGAATGCGGCATATATGCCCTCGGTGAAGTATTTTTCAACGTATTCCACCAGCGCAGATGCGCGGCGGTACATGCACTCGGAGGCCATGGCCGCGCTGTCGGCATAGTCGCCGAGGGCGGTGAAGGCGTCGCGCGCGGCGAGGAACGAGCCTTCGTCCAGCAAGGCCGCTGCGGCGGCGTATTCCGCGCGCTTTTGCGCGTCAAAGTATTCGTCGACGGCCTTTTGGGCGCTTTCGGCGCGCTCGCGGCTGTCCTTATAATCGCCGAGGGCGGCAAAGCGCGCGGCGGCCTCGCGATAGAGCGCGACGGACACCGTCTCCCCCTCGGCCACGTCCGAGCGCTTCAGCCCGATGTCAAGCAGGCCGCCCACATCGTCGCGCACGGCGCAGTCGAAAAGATACTCCGCGCGCGCATAGGGCACGGCCTTTGCGGCCAGTTCGGCGCTGTCGGCATAGTCGCCGAGGGCGGCAAACGCGGCCTCGGCCTCGTCATAATATCCGGCGGCCAAAAGCGACTGCGCGGCGGCGTAGTCCTCTTTTTCCTGCATGTAGCGCGGCACGGTCACAAACGCCGCAATCGCCGCCGCGATGAGCGGCACGAGCACGGCAAGCGCGATGACAAGCCGCTTGCGCGCGGCCTTTTTCTCCGTTTGCTCTGCGTCTGCCTCGCGGCGCTCGACCTCGACGCGCTGGGCGCTTTCCGAGCGCAGTGAGCCGACGTTCACGTTTTTCAGCGCGGCATATACGCGGCGGCAGCGGTGGCATTTTTCCTCGCTGTCGCGGTTCGTCGCGCCGCAGGTGCATGTCCACAGGCCGCGCTCGCCGCAGGGCAAAAGCACGCAGTCACTGCCATAGCGAATGCGGTATTGCCGGGCAAGCTCCTCGTCACCGAGCGCGTCGGCGAGCCTTTGCGCGGTTTTCAGCGGCGTCCACGCCGCGCCCGTGCCGTCCCACGCACTCCCGTCGGCATAGCCGACCTCTTGCACCAGCACGCGAAAGCCCTCCGGCGAAACGTCCGTAATGACGATGGCGGCCTTGCGGCCGAACTCGTCGTCGCGCTTGGCGGCAAGGTCGCTGTATAGATACGTCACGCCCTCGCCGAGGGCGTCGCCCTGCGCGCCGGTGGGCGTGATGAGCACGCGCAGAAAGGCCACCGGCTTTTCCGCAAGGCAGAGAAAACTCAGCTGCACCAAGTGGCGCTTCGCGGCGTTGTCGTACAGCAGCGCGCCCGACTCGATTATCACGGGCGCCCCATCGGCATACAGCCTTTCGGGCAGGGCGTATTTTTTTGCATATCTGTCGGCCATTGGCTAACCCTCCTTGGCGTTTTGCGTTGGGGCTTTAGTCACTTGTCCCCCACTTGAATGCTCACGCCGATTCCGTTAATCTCCACGCCGCTGTCGGCGGGGATGAGCA
>CAZUSM010000097.1:0-5492 GCA_964623675.1 uncultured Oscillospiraceae bacterium | reverse complement strand
CCGCGCATGAGGGCGTGAACCGCAATGGCGGCGAAAAAGCCCGCGAGCGCGGCAAGGCCGAGCTTGAATATGACGAAAAAGACGCGCTTGCGCTCATCGCCCGAACACAGCAGCAGATCAACCAGCGGGAACAGAATCAACCCCAGCATGATGGTGGTGATGTACTCATACCCGCAGGCGGATTTGACCGCGAGGGCGAGCACCACCAGCGCATAAAACCACGGCTTATCAAACCTTTTATAATCCAGCGACATGACAACGCCGAGGAGCATGGGGACAAACCACGTGAACTCCACCCAATAGAGGTTGCCGGAGAAATCCCTGACCCACGGAGAGAGCAAAAACGTGAGGAAGAATGCGACGGCGAGGCGATTATTATTCTTTTTCCCCGCCGCAAAGGTGATGCCCATGGCGACAAGTGCCATCAGCGCGCAGCACACCGCGCACAAAAGAGTGCGCAGGGAGATTATCGCGGAGACGCCTCGCCCGGTGCAGAGAAGCCGCGCGGCAAGCTGGCAGACGTAGCCTTGAAGCCCGATTTGCGAGAGATACGGGTCATATTCGACGTCTTGCAGGTCATAATATTCGCGCATCACGCCGAGAATATAGCCATCGGCGGTTTTCTCCGTGGCGGTGGTGAGGCCGAAATCGGAAAGCCCGCTCTCCCGCGCGCCGTAAACCATGCTGCCGATGACAAGATTCTCGCTGTCATTTTGAAAGCCGGAGTCAATCTGCGCAAAGCCCGTGAAAAAGAGCATAACCGCGCCGAGGAGGAACACTATGATTTTGAAAAGCTTGTCTTTTCTATCGATTTTCATTTGAGCATCAGCCTCGTTTTCAGGGATTGTATTTCCCCGCCGCGTTGAGCAGCAGGATCTTCATCAGCTCGAAATTGCCCTTGAGGGGCGAAATCTTGGTGGGCGTTTTGCCGGTTTTGGGGTATTCGCGCGTCACGGGCACTTCACACGCGCTGTAGCCGAGCTGGGTGGCGCGCACGGAGAGGAACGCCAACAGCTCATAGGTCATGAACACGTCGCGCAGGGGCTTGACGCGCTCATCGCGCAGATAGCGCGCGGAGTAGGCGCGGTAGGCGTTGGTGGTGTCGGTGAAGCGTTGATGCGCCGTGAGGGAGATTATCGGCGCGTGAATGAGCTTGACCGCGACAAGGCGCGAGGGCGGCGTGTTTATCGCGCGCCCGCCGCTGACAAAGCGCGAGCCTTGGACAAGGTCATAGCCCTCTTCGAGCTTGGTGATGAGGCGCGGGACGTCCTCAATGCTGTCTTTGTTGTTGCCGTCGATGGTGATGACGCCGGTGTAACCGCGCTCAAGCGCCCAGTATATGCCCATGCGAAGCTGAGCGCCCTGTTTGCCCGCGCCGCGCTTGACGAGCAGCGTGTTCACGCCGAGGGCGCGAAGGCGCGTTTGCTCGGTGCAGCCGTCGGATGAGCCGCCGTCGCATATCACGATGTCGGCATGGCTTGAAACGGCGGCCTTTTGCGCGCGCTCAAGCTCGCGGATGATGCGCTCGCCCTCGTTGATTATCGGGATGAGGACGACGTAATCCTTCGTGCGCGCGGCGTACTCCGTGCAGTCGAAATCGGGCACGCCCGGTATGTTCCTGTACTCCATTTTTCTCTCCAAATATTTATTGCAGCCCGCCGCAGAGCGCGGCGAGATATCGCATTGCGTTTTCAAGCGGAGCAAGGCCGTCCTGCCGCCCCATCTCGATGGACACCCAGCCGCGATACCCCGCCGCAGAGAGGCGGGACAAAAGCGCGCGGTGCTCATCGCGCGGCGCAACCGGCTTCAGACCCGGCTCGCTGATGTGCACGTGGTTAATATGCTCGCACTCGGCGACGATGGGGGCGATGTCCTCGCCGTTTGCGATTATCGTGCCCATGTCGAGATTGAGGCGAAGCCCCGGCGAGGCCACGCGCTTTATCAGCGCGAGCGCTTCGGCGGTGGTGTTGATGTAATTGGTGCCGTAAATCGTCGGGTTCGGCTCTAATGCGACGCAAGTGCCGCGTCGCGCGGCATAATCGCCGACGGTTTTGAAAAACTCAAGCGCCGCGTCCTCCGGCGCGCCCTCCGGGCGGCTGCGGTTCTTCGGGCAGCCGAAAACAAGGTTGTTGCAGCCGACGGCGGCGGCAAAGTCAATGGCCTTTTGCGTATACTCGCAAAGGGCGGCGCGCTCAGTCTCCGCGCCGAACAGCTTTTCGGTTTTGCCAAACCAAATCGACTGCATGGACGGCACGGTGAAGCCCTCGTCGCGCTTGAGGCTTTCCGCCCATGCGCGGGCGCGGTCGAGGTCGGAATACGGCTCGGCGGGGAAAATGCGCGTCGGCGCAATTTCCAAGCCGTAAAAGCCGCACTCGCGCATGAGCGCGTAGACGCGCGCGTCATCCTCCGCGCTCCACGCAATGTTGGAAACGGCAAGCTTCATTTCTGCGCCTCCGTGAAATCGCGAATTTCGCGCATGACCTCGGCTTTGCCCATGATGTACCCGTCGCCGCGCCCGAAGAGCGCGGAATGAACGGTTTTGTAATCATAAACGGCGGGCGGGGCGGACAGCTCGTTGACAAAGTCCTCGCCCGTGAGGAATTTATACAGTTCCCCCGCCGACACAGGCTCGGTCGCCGGGTGGAAAAGCGTCAGGCCGTTATCGAGCGCAGTTTCGATGTCGCCCCACAGGCGGCGCAGGGGGTAAAACTGATAGGTGCTGCGGCTGTCGGTGAAATTGAGCGCGGAAAAGCGCAGCTTTTCAAGGATGGCCTTCAGGCGCGCGGTCTCGTCGGCGTCAAGGGGGCGGCATTTATAAAAGCCGTTGTCCTGCGGCGCGTAAAAGTCGCAAAGCCCCGGCTCGACGGCGGAAAGCTCGGCGAACTTGTCGTTTTTGAGCATGGAGGGGATGCGCTTGATGTAATCATAAATGAAGTTTTTCTTGATGTTTTTGCCGAATAGGCCGGGCAGGCGCACGATGAGCGCGTCGGGGTAGGCCGCGCGCACGTGCTTTTCAAGCTGCGCGCGGTTATAGCCGTAGGGCTGGAGGGCGCTTTCGTCGAGCGGCGTGGTCTCGTCAACGCCGACGGGCGTTTTGAACACGTCGATGGTGGAGATGAGCACCAGGCGTTTCGGCTTTATGCGCTCGATGTTGCGCTCGGCCTCGGCGATGAGCTGCATGTCCCGCTCCGGCATGCTGTTCGCCAAAAACTTTTCCGCGCGAAGCCCGGCGTACACCAGCAGCTCCGGCTCAGTGCCGTAAGCCTCGGCGATGTTTTTGGAGTTGTACGCCGCACCGAAGTCGCCATGTTCATAAATATTGCTGCCGACAAAGCCGGTATAGCCAACTATCGCTTTCATATTCTCCTCCGTCAGTTCAGCTTTTCCACACTCTCAAAGGTGTATTTTTTCCGCTTGAACACCAAATCCACGATTATTTGCAGGTATTTGACCACCACGGTCAGTATCCCGAACAGGCCGAAAAACGCGAAGGACAAAAACAAAATCGTCGTTGTCCAGCCCTCAACGGGGTTGCCGAGGAGAAACACCGCGAGCGAATACACCGCCATGAACACCGTCACACCCATCATTATCGCCGTCATCAGCATGGATAGACGGTAGCCCACGTCGGTGAACAGCAGCAGCGTGTCCACCGCGAGGCGGCGGCGATAGGCGCGGTTTTCTTTTTCGCCCGCGTGGGGCTGACACGCCGCGGGCGTGTACGTCAGGCCGTCTGCGCGCAGGCCGCAGTTGGCGTACATCGCCTTTCTGTACGGCACGGCGGTGTTCATGCCGTTGATGCGGTTTATCGCGCGGCGGCTGATTATGCGGAAGCTCTCCGTGCGCATTTCATAAGGCATGGGCGAATAGCGGCGGAAGGTCTTGTAAAACACGCGGGAGGAAAGGCTCTGCTTTTTGTCCGGCGCGGCGCTGACGATGTCATAGCCCTGCATGGCGCGGTTATACACGGCCATCGCGTCCTCGACCGTCCAGTCCGGCTCGGTGGTGTCAAACTCGAACACAAAGTCGCCGATTGACAGCTCCAGCCCGGCGTTCATGGCAAGCTCCAGCCCGTGAAAACAGCTCATGTTCACAAGCGAGACGGAGGTCGCGCCGGTGTCGACGCGCTTGAGGAGCGCCTTTATGCGCTCGGCGCTGTCGTCGGAGGAAAAATCGTTGACGCATATAAGCTCGGAGTGCTCAAAATGCCCGCCGAGGAGCGCGAGGACGTTGGTCAAAAACGGCTCGATGCGCCCGGCGCAGTTGTTGACGTAAACCACCGCGGAGACAAAGCTTTTTTCTCTGTTATCCATTAGTCAGCACCTCGTCCAAATCATACACAGTGTTAATTTTGCCCGACAGCACGCTGACGAAGGTCGGCGCGGTGGAATGCACGCGGATGACGGTCGGGCGGGAATCGTCCAGCTCAGAGCTCATCAAAATGGGCTTGACGGAAAAGAGGGATTTTTCATACTCAAAGCCGTATTCGGCCTTCAAATACTTCTTCGCCAGCGTCGACATATACGCACAGGCCGTGGCCGGGCGCGCCGGGCAGTCGTTGCAGTTGCAAAGCGAGCGCGGCGAGCACGCCCCGTCCGGGCGCTTGCCCTGGCAGTCAAAGGTGGGCAGCTCGTCATAACTCGTGGTGTGCGGGGTGAAGGTGACGGAGGTGAGCGAGTGATACGGCGTTTTGCCAAACGGCATTATGGAGAAAAACGGCCCGTCCATCACCGTGAAGCCATAGCGCGACAGCGCCTCGCCCGGCTTGCATAGGATGATTTCGCACAGCTCGTATTTGATTTTGAACTTCTCCGCGCCGAGCATGGCGGAGATTTGGTTTGTGGATGCATAGCCCGCGTTGAGCACAAAGGGCGAGGAAAAGCGCTCGCCGCTCTCGGTCGAGACGGTGTATTCCCCGCTCCCCCGCTCAATCGCAACGACGTTCATGCCGAA
Source organism: uncultured Oscillospiraceae bacterium (assembly GCA_964623675.1). GTDB lineage: Bacteria > Bacillota > Clostridia > Oscillospirales > Oscillospiraceae > Limivicinus. The sequence continues at coordinate 539 of CAZUSM010000097.1, read as the reverse complement.
CATGACGCGCGCCTTTTCGTGCTCGGCCAGCTTTTCCATATAATAATCGCGCAAGATGGCCGCGTCGTAGGTGTATTCACGCACGGCGAACGCGCCGTCGCACATGCCGGGCTTGAAATAGCGTTCGGGGTGCTGCTCATCGCAGGGTATGCCGGCGGCGCGGCAAAACGACTTGAACTGCTCGCCGTTTGTCCACGAGTACGCGCTCGACGTGGCGTAAACCTTTTCAAACTCGCGGTTGATGCAAAAGGCGAAGTCGCGGTTGAAGCGCGCGAAGTACCCGGCGGACTTTTCCGCCGTGGAGAGCGAGCGCGGGTAATGATACCCCTGATGCACGCGCGCCTGATTTATGTATGTGGCGCGCTCAAAGGCCGCGCCGTCGCGCTCCAGCACGAGCACGCGCTCGCCGCGTTCGGCGCAGAAAAGCGCCGAATAAAGCCCGTACAGCCCCGCGCCGATTATAATCTTGTCGAATTTATCCATAAGCACATCCATATTCCCAATGCGTATGATTGCAGACTAAAAGGATCACATTTTCC
>CAZUSM010000096.1:0-5544 GCA_964623675.1 uncultured Oscillospiraceae bacterium | reverse complement strand
AACACACGACCTGCTGATTACGAATCAGCTGCTCTACCGACTGAGCTATACTAGCATATTCACTTGTGCGCCGAATTTCAGCTTAGATAGTTTACCACAACAGGCGAAAATAGTCAACAGTTAATTCAGCGAGAGTTCGTAAGGCCACTGTGAAGAGTTTACATAACTTCCACGTAAAATTATTTTTCTCAAAAGTTGTCCACATTTTCAACAGGGTTTTCAACAATCAATACTTGCTGATATTTCGGCTTGTTTCGGCATTTTTGCCGGTCTTTGAAGTTGGGCGGAAACGAGTAATCGTTACAAAAAGTTTTCAACACATTATTTACATAATCACATTTTGCTTTTTTCGGTCTGTGCAGCGAGCCGCCGACGGGGGTCGGCGGCTCGATTCTCTTGGTGCGGCGTTGGGGGTTCGCCGCCGACGGGGGTCGGAGGCTCAATTTCGTCTCGGCACGGTGTGGGTGTTCGCCACCGACGTGGGTCGGCGGCTCGATTATGTCTCGGCGCGGGGGGCGTTGTCGTTGACATCAGTCGGCGACTTGCGTTTGCGCTTGGGCATACCGTGGTGTCGTTCGCCGCCGACGTGGGTCGGCGGCGAGATAGTATCTTAAACTAGAACCGTTCTCTTTCGCCGGTGTACATGCGGATGACTCCGGCGTCGGCGTAGGAGATGAAATTGTCGCCGGAGACGATGATGTGGTCGACGAGGGGAATGCCGACAAGCTCGAGGGCGGAGTAGATTTGGCGGGTGGCGACGTCGTCCTCACGCGACGGCTCGGCGACGCTTTCGGGGTGGTTGTGCGCGAGAATGACGGACGCGGCGCGGTATTTCAGCGCAAGCTCGACAATGCGGCGGTTGCTGGTCTGCACGGAGTTGACGACGCCGCGGCTGATCTCCGCGCAGGCGATGACCTGCTTTTTCGAGTCGAGGCACAAGAGATACAGCACCTCGTCGGTTTCAAGCATATAGCGCGGGGCGAGGTACTTGACCGCGTCGCGCGAGTTTTTTATTCTCGGCGCTTTCTTGGCGCTTTCGACGTTGGCGAGCTTATAAAGGCGCGGGACAAGGGTGATGAGCATGGCGGTGCTCTCGCCCACGCCGGGAACTTCCATCAGCTCGTGCATGCTCGCGCCCAGCACCCCGGAAAGACCGCCGAAGCGCTCGATGAGCCGGTGGGCAAGCTCGTTGGTGTCCTGGCGCGGTATGCAGAAAAACAGCAGAAATTCAAGCGCTGTGATTTCGCCGAAGTTGTCCAGCCCGTGGTCTTTATATCGGCGGCGTATGCGCTCTCTGTGGCCGTCGTGGACGTTCACGCTCATCTCATCCTTTCTCCGGTTTTACAGCTCCATGGTGGCGTAGGCATTGAGGTCGGCGCCGGCGGTGTGCCCGGCGAGGTATTCATAATACCCCTGCGCGCCGATCATCGCGCCATTGTCGCCGCAAAGTCTGAGCGGCGGGACGAAAAGCTCAAAGCCGTTTTCCTCGGCGGCGCGCTTGAAATCAGCACGAATGCGGGAATTGGCCGCGACGCCCCCAGCCACGACGACCTTTTTGTACCCCAGCGCCTTCGCCGCGGCCACGGTGCGCGGGACGAGGCTGTCACTGACGGCCTTGGTGAAGGATGCGGCGAGCGAGGCGCGGTCAAGCGCTTCGCCCTTTTGCTCGGCATTGTGCACTAGATTGATGACCGCGGTTTTCAGGCCGGAAAAGCTCATGTCATAAGGGCTTGAATCCACATGCGCGATGGGGAAGGAGTACTTGGTGTCGTCCCCGCTCTGGGCGAGGTCGTCAATGGGCTTGCCGCCGGGATAGGGCAGGCCGAGGACGCGCGCGGTTTTGTCAAAGCACTCGCCCGCCGCGTCGTCGCGCGTTGCGCCGAGAATCTTCATGTCGGTATAGCCGCGCACGTCGACCAAAATGGTGTTGCCGCCGGAGATGGCGAGACAGAGAAACGGCGGTTCGAGTTCGGGATAGGCCAAGTAATTGGCCGCAATATGCCCGCGAATATGGTGCACTGGGATGAGCGGGACGTTGAGCGCGTAAGCGCAGGATTTTGCGAAATTGACGCCCACCAGCACCGCGCCGATGAGCCCCGGCGCGTAAGACACGGCCACGGCGTCAATGTCGCGCCGGGTGAGACCCGCGTCGTCCAGCGCCTTTTGCGCCAAGGGCGCGATGGCCTCGACGTGGCAGCGGGACGCGATTTCCGGCACGACGCCGCCGTAAACCGCATGGAGCTTGGCCTGAGAAAAAATCTGGTCGGTCAATATTTTTCTGCCGTCCTCGACGATGGCAACCGCCGTTTCGTCGCAGGTGGATTCAAACGCAAGTATCTTCATTGCTCTGCGCCTTTCTTGAAAAATTTTGTCATGAGCACGGCGTCCTCGCGCGGCTGCTCATAGTAATTGCGCCGCTCGCCCACGGCGACAAAGCCGTGCTTTTCGTATAGCGCCCTTGCCGGGGCGTTCGAGCGGCGAACCTCCAGCGTGACGAAGACGAGGCCGAGGCTTTCACAGCGGGAGAGGAGCGCCTCAATCAGCGCATCGCCGATGCCTCGGCGGCGGAATTCGCCCCCGACGGCGACGTTGGAGATGTACCCCTCGTCGAGCACGTGCATCATGCCGACATAGCCCGCCACTTGGCCGTCTACTTCGGCGGCGAGGAAAACGTGTCTCTCGCCCGAAAGCTGCGTGGCAAGCTGCTCGCGCGTCCACGGGGTGGAAAAGCACTCGCGCTCAATGGCCTCTATCGCGTCGAGCTGACGCTCACACGCGTCGGTTATAACATAGTCCAATTCAATGCGCCTCCGCCCAGCTTTGGCCGATGTGCGCCTCGACTGTCAGCGGCACGGACAGGTGCGCGGCGTTTTCCATCTCCTCGATGAGAATCGCGCGCACGCGCTCGGCCTCGGCCTGCGGGCACTCGGCAATGAGCTCATCGTGCACCTGCAAAATGAGCCTCGCTTGAAGCCCCTCGGCGGCAAGGCGCTTGTGCACCGCCACCATCGCCAGCTTGATGACGTCCGCCGCCGTGCCCTGCACGGGCATGTTGAGCGCCACGCGCTCGCCGAAGGCGCGCACGTTGTGGTTTGAGCTTTTCAGCTCAGGCATTTCGCGGCGGCGGCCATAGAGCGTGACGGCGTAACCGTCCTCTCTCGCGCGCTCCACGGCGGACTGCATATAGTCGCGCACGCCGTGGTATTTTTCGAGATACGCGTCCATGTACGCCTTGGCCTCGCCGTTGGACACCTCAATATCCTGCGCGAGGGAGAAGGCGGAAATGCCGTAAACTATGCCGAAATTGACCGCCTTTGCGCGCGAACGGAGCATGGGCGTGACCTTTTCGAGGGGGACGTTGAACACGTTCGAGGCCGTGACGGCGTGGAAATCCTCGCCGCAGGCGAAGGCGGCGCGCATGGTCTCGTCCCCGGAGATATGCGCGAGCAGGCGCAGCTCGATTTGGCTGTAATCCGCGTCGACGAGACACATGCCGGGCGCGGCGACGAACATGTTGCGTATCTGCGCGCCGAGGCTTTTGCGCACGGGGATGTTCTGCAAATTCGGCTCGGTGGACGATAGCCGCCCCGTGGCCGTGACTGTCATTTGAAAATTGGTGTGGATGCGCCCGTCGGCGGAGATGACCTTCAAAAGCCCGTCGGTGTAGGTGGATTTGAGCTTGGTGAGCATGCGGTAATCCAGCACGTCGTCGATTATCGGGTGCTTGCCGCGCAGCTTTTCCAAAACGTCGGCATTGGTGCTCCAGCCGGTTTTGGTTTTCTTGCCCTGCGGCAGCATGAGCTTGTCAAACAGCACCTCGCCGAGCTGCTTGGGGGAGTTGATGTTGAACTGCTCGCCCGCGTAAAACCACACGCGCTCCTGAAGCTCGGCGATGCCCGCGTTCAGGCTCTCGCCGAACGCGGCGAGGGCGTCGCGATCCACGCAAAAGCCCGCGCGCTCCATGTCCGCGAGCACCCGGCAAAGCGGCAGCTCGGCGGAATAATAAAGCTCGTCCATGCCGTATTCCCTGAGCTTTTGCTCAAGCACGTCGCGCAAAAGCCAAACGGCCTCCGCGCCGGTGTGCTCTGCGCCGAGATAGCGCATGCTCGTGCGCTCAAGGCTGTAATCCGTGTCGGTGGAGGCGAGCAGGTACGCTGCGAGGGTGACGTCAAAGACGAAGCCCTCCGTGTCATAGCCGAGGTCGAGCGCGAGGCGCATGATGTCCTTGACGCCCGGCGCGGCCTTTTTCACGCTTGGGGAAAAGAGCGATTTCAACAGATAGCTGTACCCCGCGCCGCAGCCGCCGCGCGCGGCGGCGTAAAGCCGCGCGCCATCGCAGATTTCAAGCGCGTCGCCGTCGGCGCTGAGCGTGAGGGCGACGAGGTCTTTCTTTTTCAAATCGTCGGCCAGCTCAAAGGCCGCGACCGCGTCGGCGATTTCCACACGCTCAAAGGTGGGCGCGGCGGGCTCGCCCATGCCGCCCTCGGCGGCCTCGCCGCCGTCGGAAAGCCCCCATTTTTCAATGAATTTGTTGAAGCCGAGGCGCTTGAAAAGCCCGTACAGCTCCGGGGTATAGTCGCCGTTCCAGCGGTTTTGTTCGGGGTCAAAGTCGATGGGCACGTCGCGCAAAATGGTCGCAAGCCAGTATGACTTGCGCGCGCTCTCCTCGCCCGCGACGAGCTTTTTGCGCACACCGTCCTTGATTTCAAGCTCATCGAGCCTTTTGTAAAGCTTGTCGATGCTGCCATAGCGGCGCACAAGCTCGTTTGCGGTTTTTTCGCCGATGCCCGGCACGCCGGGGATATTGTCGGACGTGTCGCCCATCAGAGCCTTGAGGTCGACCATCAAATCCGGCGTGAAGCCGTATTCCTCGAAAAATCGCGCCGGGGTGTACATCACGGTCTCGGTCTGACCCATGCGGGTTTTGACGTTGCAGACGGTGGTCTTGTTGGAGATGAGCTGGAAGCTGTCCTTGTCGCCCGTGACGACGCAGCAGCTCCACCCGCGCTCCTCGCACACGCGCGAGGCCGTGCCGAGAATGTCATCCGCCTCGTACCCGGCCAGCTCGTAGCGCCGTATGCCCATCGCGTCCAGCACCGACTTCAAAATAGGCAGCTGCGCGGCCAGCTCCTCCGGCATGGGCTTGCGCTGTGCCTTGTAATCGTCATACGCCTTGTGGCGGAAGGTGGGCGCTTTCAGGTCAAAGCTGACGCAGACGGCGTCGGGCTTGACCTCGTCATAAAGGCGGCGGAAGATGGACAAAAAGCCGTAAACGGCGTTGGTGGGCGTGCCGTCGGGCGCGGTGAGCGCCCGCACGCCGTAAAACGCGCGGTTGACGATGCTGTTGCCGTCGATTATCATCAAATTCATGTCCTTGCCCTCATTTCTCTCCGCGCAGCTTGATTATCTCGTCGCGCAGCTGCGCGGCGATTTCGTATTCGAGCATCTGCGCGGCCTTGCGCATCTTGCTCTCCAGCGTTTCGATGAGCGCCTTGCGCTCATGCTCGGTGAGCTTGACGCCGTTGGCCTTTTTGATTTCGGTCG
>CAZUSM010000095.1:0-5633 GCA_964623675.1 uncultured Oscillospiraceae bacterium | reverse complement strand
CCCTTGGCTCTCTCTCAGAGAGAGCTGGCAGCGGCGCAGCCGCTGACTGAGAGAGTCCGCCCGCGCCGCAAGGCGCGGTCAGCCCTCACCACAGCACCTCGTCACCCACCCCCCTCACACATCGCTCGATTTATGCAAAATCCCCATGCGATTTTTTCTTTACAACCCCGGCGCTTCGCGGTATAATCACTATGAATATGAGTATGCACAGCGGCGCAAGCCGCCGCAAATCACCGGGGCGCGCCCCGGCATTCCGTAGGCTTTGCCACCTACGGAATGATAGCCGCGTTATACCCCGCGCAAATTCCGCACCATGGGAGGAACAAACATGAACAAAAAACTGCTCAGCTTGGCCTTGTGCCTTGTCATGCTGCTGTCTGTTTTGCCGCTGTCGGCCTTTTCGACCGAGGGCGAGCTTGACGCGCCCGCTTGCACCTGCGACGCCGAGTGCACCGCCGACGCGATGAACGCCGCCTGCGCCGTCTGCGCCGCCGAGGGTGCAGCGCCGGAAAACTGCGCCAAGCACACCCACTCCGTTGACCCCACGGCAGAGCCGACGCCCACTCCCACTCCCGAACCGACGCCCACGCCGACGCCGACGCCCACGGCGACTCCCGAACCCACTCCCACCCCGGAAGCGGACGACGCCGCCCTCGCCGCCGTTCAGGCGATGGTTGACGCCCTCCCGACCGTCGACGCGGCCACCCCGGCGGATTATGACGCGTTTTGCGCCGTCTGCGACGCGCTTGACGCCCTTTCCCCCGAACAGGCGGCGGCCATCACCGGCATGGACAAGCTCGAAGCCCTCGGCGAGTATTTCGCCTCTCAAGTCACCACGCTTGATGACCCCGCTTCATCCAATGTCGCAAGAATCGGCGACACCGAATATGACACCCTTGCCGCCGCTTTCTCTGCCGCGAAAAACGGCGATACAATTACCCTCATCGATAACTGCAATCTCAATGCCGAAGTCAATGTCATGCTTTCAACCTCCGTCACCCTTGACCTCAATGGCCATAGCGTGAATTCTAACAGCTCTATGTACGCTAAAATTACTGTCAGCGGCAATTTAACTCTTGCCAATTCCGCTTCAGCCTCCGGTTCGGTTTCAAATATAGCGTTATCCAACATAGGAGGTACACTCAAGTTTAACGATACCTTTGTGGAAAGCGGCTCTGTCGTCAATACCCTTACTCTTTATCCCAACCAAACACTCACCGGCGGTGCTTTCAAGCGCATTACGATAGAGAGTGGCCCCGGCTCAAGCTCTGTCTTGCTTGATGTCCTCGATGACGGACAAAACAAGTATGCGATTTGCACCAAGAGCGGCGAGACCTACACGGTTGAAAATGCCAACGTTTCAGACACTGGCAATAATAACGGCTCTACCGTCTATTACGTCCGCCCCCACACCTGCACTTTTGCCCAAAACACCGGCACTTGTGCCTGCGGCCGCGTGTGTGAGCATACCCCCGGCGCATACGGCAACTGCACCGGCTGCGGAGTAGCCCTAAAGGTACAAGGCGTATGTGGCGATACGACGAAATACTACATCGCCATGCCCTCCTCTCTGCAGCACAACTGGACGTATAACTTGCTTTCTGATATGCCCTACGGTGCAAACATCAGCTTCTCTACCGGCTCAGGCGGGTCAACCAGTGGTAGAAATGCCACCATCGACATCAATGGTCACATTTTCGGCGGCATTAACTTCTCCGGAGGTGACAGCCTCAAAATAACCGATTCTGTCGGTGGCGGCTCTTTGAACGGCAATATCACCTTGAATAACCGCGCCAATCTCACGCTCGACAACATCGGCGGTAGCCTTGGCAGTCAAGTGTCAGTACAATATGATTCAAAGCTTTCGTTTTCCGGCAATACGACCCCCGATCTGTCCAATACGTCTTTTGTTGTTAACAGAGACGATGGTGTCCTTTGCGGAACAGTTGATTTCACGGGGCTGAAAGGCAAGACCGTTAAATCGATAAGTATCGCATTTAGTAATTCATTAAAGATTGGCAGCAGCAATATCGGCCTTGTGTTTGAAAGCTTCACCTATACAGACAATGATAATGTTACTCAAGTGGCCGGCCTCTTACTAAACGCATATCCCGCCATCAAGCTAGTTGATGAAAATGATAACCCGATATCTTACGCTACTACACTAAATAAATTTAGCACTCCACAGAAAGTCAAAGTCGCGGCATGTACTGAACATAAAAAAGTTGAGGTGGAAGGAAGTAAACTCTATAATTATGTGTGCCAATACTGCGGACAACCGATTGTCGCGGAAATGAACTCCGGAGACACAACCTCATATTATATTCGCCTTTCCGAGGCCGTGGAAGCCGCCGGTGATTCCACCGTGAGCATTAAGATGCTGAATGATTCTCCCTATGGTGGAGGCGACTTACGTTTGGGAATAGACAACGTCACAGTCACCAAGGGCAATATCACCCTTGACCTCAACGGCAATACTCTTTTTGGCAAGCTCACTGTCACCGGCGGAACAATCAAACTGAAAAATGACACTGACACTCCTGCCGATATATATTATGGCATAGACAATGGCACTAAACCCATCACAGACCTGTTGGACGAAGGCTACACCTACGCGGACGCGGAGAAAAAATATCTGGATTGCACAAACTACAAGTCTTGTGGCAGAATATTTGTTGTTCCCGCCCCGATTAAGTCCGTCACAACAAGCATCACACCCGACCCCACAACCACCCCCATCACATACAGCCCTTCGCTTGAGATTAAGATGAAAATCACCGGCGCGACAGGTGAGAACAATACATCTGTTGCCGATTCTGCGTCCTACGCGTGGTTCAAGGTTGACGCCGATGGAACTGAGAGTATAGTGTCGAGCGACGTCGACGACGACCCCAAAACCCTCACCCTCACAAAACCCGCCGCCGGAACGTACAAATACCGCTGCAAAATCACCTTGGACGGCTACACCAAGCCCGTCGACTTCGACTTCACCGTCAACAAGGCGACGCTCACCACTACCCCCGCCGCCCCAACGGCAAATAAGCTTGGCAGCTACGATTTGGTGTTCATGCCCCAAAAGGGCGCAGACGACGTGTACACCACCACCGGCGTCCCGCAGCAGCTTGTCAGCGCACCCACCGGGACTACGTTGCCCTACGGTTGCGAGTATGAGTACAAAGTCGGTGAAAACGGCGCTTGGACGAGCAATGTTACCGAAGTCACCGGAACAAATGCGGGCACGTACAAGGTCTATTGGCGCGTCAACGGCGGCGATAATTATCAGGATTACACTCCCAATGACCCCATTGTGGTGAAAATCGCCCCGGCAGAAATAAGTATCACCGTCAAAGGATTAACCAACACAGAAAAGCCCTACGACGGCACAGCCGCCTTGCCAAGCGGCAATACTCCGGAGTATCATGCGTTATTAAAGAACAATTACGGTTCATCTTTTGGCACTAATGCCAAACATTTATCTATAATTCTAACGCCGGGTGAGGATTTCACCTGCAAACTGGAGTACGCAAAAGATGTCGGCGGCAATAACTCAACGGTGTTAGTGCCCGACCCCAATGTCGGCAAGTACAAATACATTAGCGCCACAATCACGCTGGAAAACGCCAATTTCGTTTTCGTTGGGGATAAAACGACGCTGGAAGTGCCGGCAGATGAAGAGGGTGAAATCACCCCCGCGCCGCTCAAAGTCTCGGCTGTTGAGAAGCAAGTGAAAATCGGCGACCCAGTGCCCAAGCTCGACAACCCCGTTCTCAACACGGATTACAAGGTCGAGGGGCTTGTCAACAACGAAACGGCGGCGGGAATCGGCTTGACGGACAAGCTTGTCCTTGAATATTACGATGCCGAGGCCAAGAACATGGTCACGCCCGACACGAGCAAGCCCGGAACGTATATGATAGTGCCGTCGTTGAAACAACCCACGGCGGTTGTCGCGGCGCTGTCCGCGCTCGTCAACCCCGTCGGTGACAATTCCCCTGACCCCTTGGCGAATTACGCCCTCACCATGGCAAGCGCCCCGCTCATCGTCACCGACAACCCCAAGTTCACCATCACGGCCACAGCCGGCGCAAACGGCGCAATCTCGCCCCTCGGCGTCACCACCGTTGACATTGGCGGCGCGCAAACCTACACCATCACCCCCAACCCCGGCTATGTCATCGCCGCCGTCAAGGTTGACGGCGTCAACCTTGGCTCAATCGCGAAATACACCTTCTCCAACGTCGACCGAAACCACACCATAGACGCCACCTTCATGCTCCCCTGGGCCAACCCCCAAACCGGCGTCAACGTCGACTGACCCCATAAATCGCAAAAGGGATTGCTGCAAGCCGGCAATCCCTTTTTGCATCTCAACACAAATTGCAATTAGAACACCAAGAGAAAACCACGCGCCAAAGGCTTCCCTTGCGCACCAAGGGAAGCTGTCAGCCGCAGGCTGACTGAAGGGATCGCCCGCGCCGCAAGGCGCGGTCAGCCCTCACCACCGCACCTCGTCCCGCACCAATCCCATTCAGAACACCGGCGCGAACCCACCCCGCCCCAATTTCCGCGCCTCGCGTCGCGGCGCGTTTGCTTGGGCAAACGCGGCGATCCCCTCAGTCTCGGCTGCGCCGAGCCAGCTCCCCTTGATGCCCAAGGGGAGCCAAGACGCAAACCCAAATCCGCACTTCTGTTGTGCAAATACGCCAATTTGCACCCATAAATGCACTAAAAACAGAACTTTTTCCTAAAATATAGCCGTAGGGGCGGCAACCTGCCGCCCGCTTCTGCGCACTTGATAAATCGTCACTTTTCAATAGAAAATCAAGGCAAAACCGCACCGCCAAAGGCTTCCCCTCTGGGGAAGCTGTCAGCGGCAAAGCCGCTGACTGATGAGGCCGCGCCGCAAGGCGCGGTCAGGCCTCACCACCGCACTTCGTTACCCACCAATCCCAATTAGAACACCAAGCGTCCCGCCGCGTGCCAAAGGCTTCCCTTGCGCACCAAGGGAAGCTGTCAGCCGCAGGCTGACTGAAGGGATCGCCCGCGCCGCAAGGCGCGGTCTGTCCTCACCACCGCACTTTTGTCCCGCTCCATTCCCAATCAGAACACCCAGTGTCCCCCACGCTCCAAAGGCTTCCCCTCTGGGGAAGCTGTCAGCGGCGCAGCCGCTGACTGATGAGGCCGCGCCGCAAGGCGCGGTAGAGCTTTTGCACCGCACTGCAAATATAACAACGTCCAATCAGAACACCCAGCGTCCCGCCACGCGCCAAAGGCTTCCCTTGCGCACCAAGGGAAGCTGTCAGCCGCAGGCTGACTGAAGGGATCGCTCGCGCCGCAAGGCGCGGTCAGCCCTCACCACCGCACTTTTGTCCCGCTCCAATCCTAATCAGAACACCCGGCGCAAACCCACCCCACCCCCTGTCAAAATCCCCAAAAATCAACATATATCAAATAAACCACTTCACGAAACCTTGTTCTTGTGATATAATGCCATAAATTTCGTCAAATTATAAACCTACTTCGGAGAGGAGGGACGCGCATGAGTGACGCGGAGCTTAATTCAAAATCACCGCTGGCCGTCGGCATATTGGCGCACGTCGACGCGGGCAAAACCACGCTCACCGAGGCGCTGA
>CAZUSM010000094.1:0-5646 GCA_964623675.1 uncultured Oscillospiraceae bacterium | reverse complement strand
GGTCTTATTTCTTTCTATTTTTCCTCTACCCCAACTATTGACATGGAGCCTTTATCTATTTACGTCAAGTTGTCACATCAGTTCCCGGTCGGTTTCGCGGGTGCAGATTATGCTGAGGTTGCCGTTGCGGCAGCGGAGGGCGTCGATGAAGTCCTTGGTGACCTCGCCGGACTTGAAGGAGATGTGATAGGTCAGCTCAAAAAGCGTGCCCATGTTGGTGGTGCGCACGCGAACAAGCTCGTGCGAGCGGGTGTACTGCGCGAAAAGGTCATCAAAAAGGCCGTCATAGTCGAGGTTTTCGGGTATGGTGATTTTGAGGGTGCGCATGCCGCCGCACTCGGTGAAGTGGGTGAGCGTGAGGACAAGCAGGGCGGCGGAGAAAATGAGGAAAAACACCACCGCAAGCCCCACAAAGCCCATCCCGCAGGCCAAGCCCAGTGCCACGGAGAAGAAAAGACCGGTTATCTCGCGCGCCGTGCCGGGGGCGGAGCGAAAGCGGACGAGGGCGAACGTGCCTGCGACGGCAAGCCCCGCGCCGACATTGCCGTTGACCATCATGATGACCATGGCCACCACGCACGGCAACAGCGCCAGCGCCACGGCGAGCGAGCCGGTGTGGCTGTTTTTATACGTGAAAACGAGCGAGGCGAGCACGCCCAAAATTAGCGCGGTGAGCATGCACACAAGAAACTGTGTGAGCGTAATGGGTGAGGAAACGATGGTGTTAAACACTGAAAATCACTCCGTCTGCAATTTTGTTCTTATAGGTCTCTCCGTATTTGGAGAAGCCGCGGGGGAAAAGGCCGTCCTCGCTGAGCATGCGCGCCAGCCACATGGGCGCGGCGTCGGGCATTTTGATCTCCATCAGGACATAGCCGGGGGGCAAAAGCTCTTCCCCGTGCGAGCCGACGGTCAGCTCAAGCTCGGTTTGACGCCAGCGGATGCTTTTGTCAAAGGTGATGCGCAGCTCGGCGTCGTCGCGGGCGCGGTACGCCTCGCGGTCACAGGCGATGAAAACGCGCGCTTTCACGTCGTTGTTGGCGAGAAACCAGTCAAGCTCACGCATGATTTGGCCGCCGATGGGAGAGGGAAGCTCCCCGGCGAGATAGCGCCGCGCGTCCTCCTCCGGGAGCATGACCCGGCGCTTGTACACCAAGCCCTTGAACTTGCGCTTGAGCTCCAAAAACACGCCGTCCTCGGCGCTTGGGACGTTGTATGAGCGCAGGCGCAGCTTTTCTTTGTAAACCGGCGCGTCTATCGAACGGCGGATGAACTCGAAATCCTCGGTGTCGTAATAGACCGAGCAGACCGTGCTGCTGAAAAACTCGTCCGGCTCGATGTACGCGTCGAGCCGGGCGCGGATGCGCGCATACTCGTCGGGCGTGAGCAGATATTTTTTTTCATAGCGCTTGAAGGTGAGCTTGGTTTCGTTCATGCTGTGCTCCTGCGGGGCGCGTCACGCGCCCCAAGAGAAATACTGCTTCAGCTCGTCGTCGGTGAGGTTGATGAGCTGGCGAAGCGCGAGAATGCACTTGCTGTTCCAGTCGCGCTCGGTGACGGTGTCCAAAAGCTCCTGCACGGAGTTTTCCCATTGCAGGCGCGTGGTGGCCTTGCGCGCGGCGCTGTCGCGGTCAATCTCGCCGTTTATCTCGTCGGCAAGGCGGACAATCTCCGCGCGGACGTTTTCATTTGAAAGCGTGGTGGACAGCACCTCGCCCGCGCGATTTAAGAATCGGGCGCGGAAGTCGGGGTTGTTCATAAGCTGGGTGATGAAAACGGCGTTTTGCGTGGACGCGGGCTTGAGGACGTTTGCGAAGATACTGCCGGGGGAGGTGAAGGTGGCGTCGAGGTCATAGAGCATGAAGCGCCACTTGCCGTCGCCCTGGGTGGAGCGGACATAGCGGAGGTTGCCGGAGGCGATGTCGGTGTTGGCCGAATATCCCTCGATTATCAGCCAGTCGATGAGGCAGTCAAGGTCAATCAGCTCGTCAAACTCCTCGTAAGCGGCCGTGGTGAGGTCATTTTCCATGGCGAAGCGGATGACGGATTCGTAATACTCGCTGCCCGGATTCACCGGCGCTTTCACCACCGTCACGCTTTCGCGCTCAACGCCCATGAGGGCGGCGTAATGCGCCTCGTTCACCTTTTCCATGAGCGCGTATATGCCGTAATACTCGCCGTTGACGTACAGCACGCAGTAGCGGCTGCGCTGGGTGGGCAGGCTGTCGGAAAATTGGAGACAGAGATTCTCCAAAAGCTCACTGCGGATGATGCTGCGTGTTTGGTCTTGCCCCGCGCGCAGCACGAAGGACTTGAACTCCGTCACCCCGCCGCCGAACACGTCGCAGTCCACACTGCCGTCGCCATAGCGCGAGCGGAAGTGGATGCCCATGTTCTTTTTGGGCAGGATGAGGCTGGTTTCGCCGTGCATGTCGATGCCGCAATCGGCGGTGAAGCCCTCGCCCTCGGTGGGGTAATAGGCGATGTGGCCGGCAAGCTCAGTGCCCTTGCGCCCGGCGGAATACATGCTGTCAAAGGCCGGGATGTCGTCCGCCGTGAGGCTGACGACGGGGAGGGTGTGCCCGGCGTTGATGATATAGGTGAAGGTCTCAACCTCACCGGGCAGTGCGCCCGGCGCGACCGCCACGGCGCGCACAACGGTGGTTTTGTCGAGATACACCGTCCCGGTGTAAAGGGTGCTGTTTGCGGTGGGGAGTGTGCCGTCGAGGGTGTAATATATCGCGGCATCGGGGGTGGGGCAGGTGAGCTTGAGCGCGACGGCGGCCGCGTCGTTATAAACCCCGTCGGGCAGTTCGCATTGCGGCGCGGCGGTGACGCGGCGCGCGCCGTTTGCCTTGGCCGCAAGCGGCTGCGGCGAGGCGAAGTAAAACCAGCCGTTTTCGCCCGCCATGCGGCCCATGCTGCCCCCGGCGGGTATGCCGTGGAGATAAACAAAGTCGCAGACTTTGCCGTCGGCGGTGGATAAATATAGGCGCTCGCCGTCGGCCTTGAGGTCGAATTCGGCGCGGAGAAAGCCCGCGTCGGCCTCCCCCGCGTCGGACGAGCATATCACGACGACGCGCTCACCGGGGGCGAGCGTCATCGCGGAGAGGGTGCATTTGTCAAGCGCGTCATCATCGTCGGAAAGGCGGTAATCGCCGAGGTCGACGGGCGCGGCGGAGTTGTTGAAAAGCTCCACCCAGTCGCAGAGACCGAGTTGGGTTTGCTCCAGCGTCCCGGCGTTCGCGGTGACGACCTCGCTGATAATAAGCCCGTCGGGGACGGCGAGGGTGGACTGCCACGCGTCATAGCCCGCGTCGGAGTTTTCATAGCCGGGGGTGCAAAAGGCGGTCAGCGTCCACGCGCCGTCATCGCCGCGCGCGAGCGTGCGGTCGGCCTTGTCGGAGGAACACGGCGCAGTGTCCACAAGCGCGCCGTCGGCGTCGCGCAGGGTGACGGTTTCATCGAGCGAGAGGGAGAAATCCGTGTGCATGGGGATGCGCGGGTCATCCGTGCCGTCGGCATATATGACGACGCGCGCGCCCGCTTCAAGCGTGAATACGGGCAGCGCCCAGCCCGGTTCGTCCTCGCCGTCGGCGAGGGTGAAGCCCGTGAGGTCGAGCGCGGTGTCTGTGACATTTTCAAGCTCTATCCAATCGGGGAACGCGCCGTTTTCGTCCATGAGTGCGGCGCGGTTTTTCACCATCAGCTCACTGATGACGAGCTTGCCCTTGTACTCGCTCGTGGTGGGCGCGGCGGCCTCGGCAGGGGCGGGGGAGGGGGTCGCCGTCGCCGCAGGGGCGGCGCAGGCGACAAGCTGCATGGCGCAGATCGCCGAGGCGATCGCCGCAGTGAGAGGGTTCGCGACCCGTCGGGTCGCGATGCGGGCGTAGTTTTTCATGCGCCGCCTCCGTGCATAAGAATAATCAATACATTATACATTTTTCCCGCGTTTCCGTCAAGCATTGACATGGGGGGGATAGCAAACGTGCGCGGCACAGGCCGCGCACGTTTTGGCAACTATTTATTTACCTATTCTTCATCACGTTTTTCATTCTCAGACCGTGGTCGAGGATGCGCTTGCGGAGGCGGAGGGATTTGGGCGTGACTTCGAGAAGCTCATCGTCGGCGAGGAATTCGAGGCACTGTTCGAGGCTGAGCTGGCGCGCGGGGACGAGGCGGAGCGCCTCATCCGAGCCGGAGGCGCGGGTGTTGGTCAGGTGCTTGGTGCGGCAGACGTTCACGGGCACGTCGTCGCTCTTGGGGCACACGCCCACCACCATGCCGCCGTAAACCTTCGTGCCGGGGGTGATGAACATTGCGCCGCGCTCCTGCGCGTTCCAGATGCCGTAGGCCACGGCTTCGCCGGTCTCCCACGCGATGAGAGAGCCTGTGCCGCGGCGGCTGATGTCGCCCTTGAAGGGCTCGTAACGCTCGAACACACTGGCGAGTATGCCCTCGCCCTTGGTGTCGGTCAAAAATTCGTTGCGGTAGCCGAAGAGGCCGCGTGACGGCACGAGGAACTCGAGCTTGACGCGGTTGCCCACGGGGGTCATTTCCAAGAATTCGCCCTTGCGCGCGCCCAGCTTTTCCATGACTGCGCCCATGAACTCGCTCGGCACGTCCACCACGACGCGCTCAATCGGCTCGCAGGTTTTGCCGTCAATCTCGCGGTAGAGCACGCGCGGGGGAGAGACTTGGAACTCGTAGCCCTCGCGGCGCATGGTCTCGATGAGGATGGAAAGGCTCATCTCGCCGCGCCCGGCGACGTTGAAGCTGTCGGTGCTGTTTTCCACGTCCGTGACGCGCAGGGACACGTCCTTGAGCGTTTCGCGCATGAGGCGGTCGCGGATTTGGCGGGAGGTGACGAACTTGCCCTCGCGCCCGGCAAAGGGGCTGTCGTTGACGGAGAAGGTCATTTCGAGCGTCGGCGCGCCGATTTTGACAAAGGGCAGAGGCTCGGCCGAGCCCTTGGCGCAGATTGTGTCACCGATGGTGACATCGCCGATGCCGCTCATGGCGATGATGTTGCCCGCGCCGACCTCGGCCACGGGCACGCGGTTGAGCCCGTCGAACTCATAAAGCGAGACGGCCTTGGCCTTGATGACGGGCTTGTCGGCGTCGTGATAGTTGCAGACCTCAATCTCGTCGTTCTGCTTGATTCTGCCGCGCTCAATACGGCCGATGGCGATACGGCCGACGTATTCGTTATAGTCCACGCTGCTGACGAGCATTTGGAACGGCGCGTCCTCGTCCATTTCCGGGGCGGGGATATAGTCGATGATGGTTTTGAAAAGGGGTTCGAGGTCGGTGCCGACAACATCGGGGGAGTAGCTGGCCGTGCCCTGTCTGCCGGAGCAGAAAAGCATGGGGGAGTCAAGCTGCTCGTCGGTGGCGTTCAAGTCCATCAGCAGCTCCAAAATCTCGTCGATGACCTCGTGGATGCGCTGGTCGGGGCGGTCAATCTTGTTGACGACGACGATGACGCGGTGGCCGAGCTCCAGCGCGCGGCTCAGGACAAAGCGGGTCTGCGGCATGGGGCCTTCGGCGGCGTCGACAAGCAAGATGACGCCGTTGACCATCTTGAGTATGCGCTCGACCTCGCCGCCGAAGTCGGCGTGACCCGGCGTGTCGACGATGTTTATC
>CAZUSM010000093.1:0-5666 GCA_964623675.1 uncultured Oscillospiraceae bacterium | reverse complement strand
GCTGAACTTTAAGCTTTTCAAAGCGGGAAAGATGTTATATAATGTGTGAAAAAGCCCGACAAAAGGACGAAGAGATATGCAATCAACCGAGACAAAAAAAGAACGCGCCGTGCTGGCTGGGCTGGCCGCGGCGAGCATGGACGAGCGCGAGAGATCGAGCGAGGTGTCCATGGCCGAGCTTGCCGCGCTGGTGGAAACCGCCGGGGGCGAGACCGTGGCCATGCTGATTCAAAACCGCCCCACGCCCGAACCGAGGAGCTTCATCGGCGACGGCAAGGTGCGTGAGCTGAAAGAGATAATCGAGATGAACGACTGCGACCTCGCGGTGTTCGACAACGAGCTGACGCCGTCGCAGATGCGCGTTTTGGGGGAAGAGCTGGGCGTGAAGGTGCTCGACCGCTCCGGGCTTATTCTGGACATTTTTGCCCAGCGCGCGCAGACGCGCGAGGGTCAGCTTCAGGTGGAGCTGGCGCAGTATAAATACCTTTTGCCGCGCCTGACCGGCATGTGGACGCACCTCGTGCGCCAAACGGCCTCCGGCGGCGCGTCACCCATCGGCACGCGCGGACCGGGCGAGACCCAGCTGGAAACCGACCGCCGCCACATCCGCCGCAAGATTCAAAAGCTGGAGGAGGAGCTGGCTGCCGTGCGCAAGGTGCGCTCGACCCAGCGCCGCCGCCGCGAGAAAAACGCCATGCCCGTCGTGGCGCTCGTGGGGTACACCAACGCGGGCAAGTCCACGCTGTTAAACTGCCTGACGGGGGAGAGCATCCCGGCCAATGACCGCCTTTTCGACACGCTGGACACCACCACCCGCCGCCTGCGCCTTGACGAGACGACGGAGGTGCTGCTCTCCGACACGGTCGGCTTCATCCGCAAGCTGCCCACGCACCTCATCGAGGCGTTCAAGGCCACGCTGGAGGAGCTGCAATACGCCGACGTGCTGCTGCACGTCATCGACATATCCAACCCCGAATGGGAGGAGCAGGCGCGCGTGGTCGACGAGCTTATACGCGAGCTCGGCGCGGAGGCGACGCCCTGCGTGAGAGTTTATAATAAATGCGACGCGTACTTCGGCATCTTGCCGCATGGCGAGGACGTGGTGTGCCTAAGCGCGAAAAGCGGCGAGGGCGCGGCGGCGCTGACAGGGAAGCTGTTATACATGCTGGGCGCGGCGAAGCGCCGCGTGAGGCTGATGATTCCTTATTCAAGCGCGGGCGTGGTGGACATGCTCAAGCGCGAGGGCGCGTCCGTGGCGCTTGAATACACCGATGGCGGCATAGAGGCCGAGGCCGTGCTCACCCCGGAGATTATCGGCCGGGTGAAGGAATTCATCCCCGGCTATAAAGAGCCCAAGGAGGAGTGGGAGGATGAGTGAATATCGCATTCCCACCGGCGCGGGCGAGAGCGAATATGTGGAAAAGCGCTCGCGCTTTTTGGGGCATGTGCGCCGCGTGGAGAGCGAGGACGAGGCGCGCGAGTTCATCGCCGAGATGAAAAAGGAGCATTACGATGCGCGGCACAACTGCTGGTGCTATATCATACGCGGCGGCGCGGAGCGCTACAGCGACGACGGCGAGCCGCAGGGCACGGCGGGAATACCGATGCTGGAGGTTTTCCGTCGCGAGGGCGTGGACAGCGTGGTTTGCGTGGTGACGAGGTATTTCGGCGGGGTGCTGCTGGGCGCAGGGGGGCTTTTCCGCGCGTACACCAAGTGCGCCAAGGACGCGCTTGACGCGGCGGGGATATCCCTCGTGCGCCAATGGGCGGAGACCGAGCTTGACTGCTCTTATGCCCAGTGCGAGCGCTTGAAACTGGAAATCGCGGCGGCGGGCGGCATACCGGGCGAGGCGGAGTATGGCGCGGGTGTGACGCTGAAAGCCATGGTGCCGCAGGAGCTGGCGGAGGAGTTTTCCGCGCGCATTTTCGACGTGACCGCAGGGAGCGTCAGCGTGCGCGTGACCGGCACGGCTCTGCGCGCAGTGCCGATAAAATAACGCTTTTTGAAAAAGCGAAAAATTTTTAGAGGGAAATATTATTTTGCGTCGTATAAGAGTAGTAGAACGAACTCTTATGCGGCGCATGTTTGTGCGCGGCGTTTATTTGGGGAGGGTCGGCGATGCTTTGCCCGCGCGAGGAAAGAGAACGACTGGAGCACTATATAATCGGCCCATACGGCATGCTGGCGGAGAATTCCCGCGGGCGGCTGACGCCGGAGGACGAGTGCGAGATACGCACCTGCTTCCAGCGGGACATTGACCGCATCACGCATTCAAAATCCTTCCGCCGCTTAAAGCACAAAACGCAGGTCTTTTTGCAGCCGGAGGGCGACCATTACAGGACGAGGCTCACCCACACGCTGGAGGTCAGCCGCCTTGCGCGCACTGTGGCGCGGGCGCTGAGGCTGAATGAGGATCTCGTCGAGGCCGCGGCGCTTGGACACGACTTGGGGCACACCCCATTCGGCCACGCGGGCGAGCGCGCCCTCAATGACATCTACCCCGGCGGCTTCAAGCACTATGAGCAAAGCCTGCGCGTGGTGGATATATTGGAGCGCGGAGGCCGGGGGCTGAATCTGTGCTATGAAACGCGCATGGGCATACTCAACCACACCCACGGCGCGCCCGACGACACGCCGGAGGCCACGCTCGTGCGCCTGTGCGACCGCATTGCGTACATAAACCACGATTTGGACGATTCAATCCGCGCCGGGATACTCACGGCGGACGACGTGCCCGCGATAATCCGCGAAAACTGCGGCGAGAGGAACAGCGAGCGCATAAACGCGTTCATAACCGACCTCATCGCAAGCTCCGTCGGCGGCAAGATGGGGCTGTCGGACAAAATGCAGGAGACGTTCAACGTTTTCCACGCGTTCATGTATTCCGATGTTTACAAAAACCCCGTGGCCAAGGCCGAGGAGGGCAAGGTCGAGGGGATATTGTCAAAGCTATATGACTATTATGTCGCCGCGCCGGAAAAGCTGCCGGAGGATTTCGGCGGCGTGATCGAGCGCGAGGGGCGTGAGCGCGCCGCGTGCGACTATATCTCCGGCATGACGGACGGCTACGCCATGGAAAAGTACGGCGAGCTGTTCATCCCGTTTGCGTGGACGGTGAAATGACCGCGCGGGGGGACTGACGAGAAAGGAGGGGACGGCATGGCGTTTCCGGAAAACTTCATGAATGAGCTGGTCGAGCGCAACGACATTGTGGACGTGGTGTCCGGATACGTGCGCCTGACGAAGAAAACCGGCTCGAACTTCTTCGGCCTGTGCCCGTTCCACAGCGAGAAAACACCGTCCTTCTCCGTCAATGCCGACAAACAGATTTATCACTGCTTCGGCTGCGGCAAGGGCGGGGGCGTGATCAACTTCGCCATGGAGATTGAAAATCTCAGCTTCCCGGAGGCGGTGGAGTTTCTCGCCCGGCGCGTGGGCATGGCCGTGCCGGAGCAGTCAAACGACCGCGAAAGCCGCCGACGGGCGCGCATGCTGGAGCTAAACCGCGACGCGGCGCGCTTTTTCCACGCGCAGCTCAATTCGCCCGGCTCAGAACCGGCGCGCGAGTACATAGATAGGCGCGGCATCGGGCGCAAAATGGTGACGGCGTTCGGCCTCGGCTTTGCGCCGAACGGCTGGACGGCGCTGATCGACGCCATGCGCGAAAAAGGCTATTCCGACAGGGAAATGCTCGACGCGGGGCTGGTGCGCCAGGGCAAAAAGGGCGGGGTTTACGACACGTTTCGCAACCGCCTTGTCTTCCCGGTCATCGACGTGCGCGGCAACGTCATCGGCTTTTCCGGCCGCATTTTGGGCGACGGCGAGCCGAAATATCTCAACAGCCCCGAAACACTTGTTTTCAACAAAAGCCGTAACCTTTTCGCCCTAAACTTGGCTAAAAAATCAAAATGCGGATATATAATCCTCTCTGAGGGAAATATAGACGTGGTGAGCCTGCATCAGGCGGGGTTCGACTGCGCGGTGGCGTCGCTGGGCACGTCGCTGACGGCGGAGCAGGCGCGAATGATTTCGCGCTACACCAACGAGGTCATCATTGCCTACGACAACGACAACGCCGGGAAAAAGGCGTCTCAGCGCGCCATCACCATCTTGGAGAAGCTGGACTTGAAGGTCAGGGTGCTGGAAATGACCGGCGCGAAGGACCCGGACGAGTTCATCAAGCTCAAGGGGGCGGACGCGTTCCGCAACCTCTTGGACGGCGCGGAAAATCAGGTGGATTACCGCCTCGGCGCGGTCACGGCGAAGTACGATTTGAAAATCGACGAGCAAAAGGTCGAATTCTTGAAAGAGGCGTCTGAGCTCGTGGCGAAGCTGCCCGGCTCGGTGGAGCGGCAGGTTTACGCGATGCGCGTGGCTGCGCTCGCGGGGGTGAGCAGCGAGGTGGTCGCCGACGAAGTCGAGCGACGGCGCAAAAAGCTGGTCAAAAGCGCGCGCCGCAGTGAAAGCCGCAGCGAGCTGCGCCCCGAAAAGCAAAGCCAGCCCAGCGAAAAGGGCATAAGATACGACAACCCGGCCTCCGCCGTCGCGGAGGAGGGCGTGATAAGGCTGTTATACTTAGAGCCGTCGCTGATAAGCGAGCCGCTGCCGGGGGCGGAGGAGTTTTCGTCCACCGTGCTCGCGGGGATATTCAACCGCCTGTGCGACAATTTGCGCGCCGGGCATGGCGTGAGCACCACGACGCTCTCCGCCGAGCTTTCCGCCGAGGAGATGAGCCTGCTCGTCGGCATAATCCAAAAACCCGAACGCCTTTCCAACGCAAAGGCCACACTCGGCGACTATACACAGCGCATCAAGTCCGAGCACGCCCGGCAGAACGCCGGCCTGGACTATGCCGCCATCGCCGCGCAAAAGCGCAGCACCGTTTACGACAACAGGAAAAACAAAAAAGGATACGAGGGATAAGCTATGACAGACGAAATGAAGTTCAAAGAAGAAGAGCTTGCCAGCATGGCCGACAAGCTGCTGGAGCAGGCGTCGCTCGCGGAGCTGAGCGAGCAGCCGGAGCTGGAGCTGCCCAAGCCCCGCAAAAAGGCCGCCAAGAAAAAAGAGGAGAGCACCGAGCCAGCCAAATCGGTGGAGGAGCGCTTGGCCGAGCTTTTGGAGCGCGGCAAGAAAAAGGGCAGCCTGACCGCCAAAGAGCTTGAAGTGCTGGAGGAGCTGAATCTCGAAGGCGACGCCATGGACAAGTTCTATGAAACGCTGGAGGCCAACGGCGTCGACATCGACGTGGCCACGGCGGACGCGCTGCCCCCGATTGATGACATCGTCCCGGAGGTTGAGGATTTGGCCGGGATCGAGGAAGTCACCGAGGAGGAGATAAACGACACCGACGCCCTCATGGATTCCTTCGCCACCGATGACCCCGTGCGCATGTATCTCAAGGAGATAGGCAAAGTGCCGCTGCTGACGCCGGAGGAGGAGATTGACCTCGCCATCAAGATGGCCGAGGGCAGCGAGGCCGCCAAGCACCGCATGACGGAAGCCAACCTCCGTCTCGTCGTGTCCATCGCCAAGCGCTATGTCGGGCGCGGAATGCTGTTCCTCGACCTCATTCAAGAGGGCAACCTCGGCCTCATCAAGGCCGTGGAGAAGTTCGATTACACCAAGGGGTATAAGTTCTCCACATACGCGACGTGGTGGATTC
>CAZUSM010000092.1:4201-5806 GCA_964623675.1 uncultured Oscillospiraceae bacterium | reverse complement strand
TTTTTTTTTTTTTTGATTTGGGATAATATGTAGGAAAAAATCAAAAAACTGAAGTATCAGGGGCAAAAAAGATGATTTTTCAAAAAGTCACGTAAAGAAGTTGACAATAATAGTGTGCGGGACTATAATATAATGATGAGAAAGAGTGATGAATATTCAGCTTTTGCGCTGAATAATGGATATTGATTTGGCGTTCTGTTTGGGCTTGAAGCCGGGCGAAGTGCGACGCAAAGGCAGACCGCGCCCCAAGTGGCGCGGGGTGACTCTCTCAGTCAGCGGCTGCGCCGCTGACAGCTCTCTCAAAGAGAGAGCCAAGGGGCAGAACGATTCAACGAGGCGTTCTGATTGCGATTGGAACAGAACGAACTGCGGCGGTGAAGGCAGACCGCGCCCAAGTGGCGCGGGCGATCCCCTCAGTCTCGGCTACGCCGAGCCAGCTCCCCTTGGTGCCCAAGGGGAGCCAAGACGTGGACGAAGTTTGCACTTCTTGACGCACAATGGGAGCAGAGACGACAGCAGAATATGCACTTTTGGTTGACAAACAAGCGCATATAAGACTGAAATTGCAGTAAAAACAGAACTTCTATCTAAAATCCACTTGCAGGAGAGGCAACCTGCTTCCCGCTTGTGTGCACTCACGATTAGCGACCGACTACCGACAGAACGCCGAGGGAAAGGACGCGCTCCAAAGGCTTCCCCTCTGGGGAAGCTGTCAGCGGCGTAGCCGCTGACTGATGAGGCCGCGCCGCCGGCGCGGTAGAGCTTGTGCACAGTAGCGGAAAAAGAATTGTGCTCAACAGAACACCAAGCGAAAGACGCCCACCAAGGCTACCCTTGGGTGTCAAGGGTAGCTGTCAGCCGGAGGCTGACTGAGGGGATCGGCATTGGCGCAGCCAATGCGCCGCGCCGCGCCGCGAGGCGCGGAAAAAGGTTGTTTCCTACTATATTATATATAGCATATAGCAACACCACCACACAACAACACCGGCCGAAAGGCGGGCTTGACGACTGATATCACCAAGCGATTGATTGACACACGCGACGAGGGCGAAACCGAGCGCAGAACCAAGGGGGAAACACTATGAGAAACAGAGAGAGAAACGAAAACAGCGGGCGCGGGACACAGGGGCGTCTGCAGCGGGTTATTGCGCTGCTGCTGGTGGCGGCGGCGATGATGAGCCTGGGCGGCTTCGCGCTCGCGGCCGAGCCGGTGAACGTTTCGCTCTCCCCCGACGAGACAAGCGCGACCACGCCCACGACGTCCCCGACCGAGACCGCAACCGCCTCGCCCGACGTGACACCCACCGAAACCCCGCCCGCGACCACGTCGACAACGGGGGCAACAGACGCAAGCGCAACCGGGACAAACACCGGGAACGAGCCCGGGACGGACAAGGACGCCACCCCCACCCCGACGCCTACCCCGACGCCGACGCCGGACACTACACCCATTCCGACGCCCACCCCCACGCCCACGACCTCACCCAACGGCGGCGAGGACGGCAATGACGACGAAAACGAGGGCGAGGACGACAAAGAGAACGAAAACACCAAGGCAAGAACCATGCTCTTGGGCGCAACGCCCGACACCCCGGCCACGGTGGC
>CAZUSM010000092.1:0-4101 GCA_964623675.1 uncultured Oscillospiraceae bacterium | reverse complement strand
GAGCACGACTGTCACGCAACAAAAGGCGCTTGTCGGCAACAACGTCACCGTGACCCTGCCGAAGCTGAAAGAGAACGGTTATTGGCGCGTGACAAAAGGGGGAGATGTCGATACTTCACTGACGCCCACGGTTGATGACACAACCGGTGAGACAACGTATACTATAAATAATATTGCCTCACCTTACGTGTTCACCGCATGGCTTAGCGGACAAACGATAATTGAATACGACGCGAGCGTGAAGCTTAAAATAAACCAGACGGAAAAGCTTTTCAGTGATGACGGCAAGGTCAAGGGGAAAACAAACTATAGCGAAAGCTATGCCGGGGGCACGGAAGGCTATACTGTGCTCAATGTCGACCTCGACGTCGTGACGACAACAATTAACGTCCAAGGCAAAGATGTTCCGATAAAATACACCTTTACCGGGTGGACGATTGGCAAAGGCACTGAGTTAATCAAGCCCGGCACGGTGCTGACTGCGGAGAAGATGACAGCCGCAAAAGACACAAACGGCATAGTGAAGCTGACGGCGCAATGGACGCCGTACATTGATGGGGTCAGTAAAGACTACATCGCGACGGCAAACTTCTATATAGGGAAAAACGTTGAAATACACGGCGATGAGTTTAATTATACGGCAACAGATGTGAGGTCGTATACCAACAGCCTTTACACCTCCCGTGTTATCGGCGAACCGCAAGTGGCAAAACCGAATGCAGGACAAGTAGACTTTATAACAGCGGGAAAAACCGCAACAGAAGCGAACAAAACAGACAAGACGATACGCGAGGCGATATACAAAGAGTTTCAAGGCATTGAGTTTATAGACAGAATGCCGAGCGACGAGGACGTCTTGAAGCATCTGAGAGAGAGCACGACGGATAAGCTGATGATGGAAGGCCATGAAATCCAAGACACAAGCATTCTCACTCCGGATAGATTCGGTGTGCGTTGGTTTGTTGTGAAGTACGATGTTTCCGACGGCTTCCATGTGGACGGTGTTGTTTATGCAAAGCCGGGCACTCTTGTCGTAAAGAAAACCTTCTCCGGTGACAGCACGGCCATTAACGAAGTTAAGAATAACTTCTATATCTCCGTTGAGCACAACCAAGAGAAATACACCGGCGGAGAGAATAACGAAGTCACTAATACTCACATTCACGACTATGTACTCAGTATAAATAATCAATTCAGCGAAACGGACTATACCGGAGATGCGAATACCAACGGCTCGCACACGCTTGGCTATTACTCCTTTGACGAGGCGAGCAACACCTACACTTGGGTGCTTCAAGGCTTCCAGGGCGTGAACTATCAAATCATAGAGAAAAACTACGAAAAGCCCCAAACCGCAACCGATATCACGCGTGATTCGACCTACAAGGTGATAAACCAGCGCAATGAGGCCGACAGGGGCGGAAACTATGATACGGATTGCGTGTACGACGTTGAAGGAAACCTCAAAGCGGAAACGAAGCAAGGTGTGTTCGTGAGAATGCGCGCGTATAACGAGGGCACGCCGTACAGCGACATGCAGACCGTGGTTCTGCACAACGGCTACACCAAGCCCGGCGTCATCACCGTGGTGAAAAAAGACGGGATGACCGGCGGGGAGATAGGCCATGTGCAGTTCGAGCTGAGCAACGCAAACGGCAAGATTCCGCTTTTCCAAAAGCCGAACACGCCGGAGTATTCCACCAAGTGGGACAAAGATGTTTACACCGCCCCTGCCGAATACGCCGAGACCGACGAACACGGCCACTTCTTCATTGAGCTTGCCCCCGGCAATTACACGCTGACGGAGACAATCCCCGGCGGGTACTTCGGCGCGGAGACGGTGAGCTTCACCGTGAGCAATACGAACACGATAAGCAGCGTGACCTGCGGCAAAACTTCCGAGGGCGCACCCGCGAGGGACGAGAGCAGCCCGTGGGCGTGGGTCGACACCAAAAACAACAAGACGCTGATTGTGGACAACCGCTCGCGCACGTTCGGCGTGACCGTGACGAACAAGTGGCTCACCGAGGACGACGCAAAGAAAGAGAAAGTGACGATTGAGCTTTTGCGCAACGGAACTTCACTCGGCGAGGAATATATTGTCGAGCTGGACGGGAATGAGTCGCAAGGCTGGACGAAAACATGGGACGACATGCCGCTTTTCGTCAACGGCGCGGTTGCAAATTACACCGTGAAGGTGTCGAAAATCGGGTCGGTGCATTACTCCGACATTCTCGGCGTAACCGACGGCTTTGAAAATTACAGCGTGACGCGCGACCCGGCGGTTTATTCCAAGACCACTGTCACGACCGAGGGCGGCGCAGATGTCACCGAAACCGTCGAGAAAAACACATCATACTGGCACGACGAGACGGACAACACGAAAATCCACTATGCCGACCACCTTGACCTCGTCGTGAAAATCAAACCCATCGAGGGCGAGCTGGCCATCAAAAAGGTCATGGACGAAACCGGGGGCTACGGCCTGCCGGACGCGGTGTTCGGGCTGTACCGCGACGAGATGTGCAGCGAAGACAAGCGCATTACAACCCTCACCTCAGATGAGGGCGGTGTACTGAGCATGAGCGGGATCGCCGCGGGCACGTATTATCTCAAAGAGATTTCCGCCCCGGTGAACTTCGCGGTGAATGAGTCGGTTTACAAGGTGCGCGTGACGGGCGGCGTGGCCACCGTGACGAAGTACAAGGACGCAAGCGGCAATGTGCTCACGGATAAAGACGAGCTGTATAATTACCCCCTGACCGACCTTGTCAACGAGACGAGCCTGACCCTGCAGGTGCAAAACCGCACTGTCGAGGAGGGCGAGGCGGTGCTGTACGGCGCGGAGGTGAAGCTGGAGAGAATCGACGGCGATGCGCCGGAGACTATCAAGACCTTCAAGCTGACCGAGGGCGACGACAGAGACGACACGGTGACGCTGGGGCGCGGAATGTACCGCGTGACGCAGACGACCGTCGTCGAGGGTTATGAGCTTTACAAAACGGGGTACGACTTCCGCGTTGAAAACGGACAGCTTATCCCGGTGATTGAGCTGATGACGCTGGCCTTGGAGCGCGCGCCGGGCTGGTATCCGGGGATTAACGAGGACGAGAGCTTCCTGCTGACGGTTTTCAACGAGCCGGAGGAGAACGAAACCCCACCGGGCGAGGACGACGACAAGACCGACAAGCCCGACGAGGACGACAAGACCGAGCCCTCGCCCAGTCCCACGGTGTCCCCCGCGCCGACGACAACGCCCGCGCCGACTGCCACGCCCACACCGGGCACGATTTGGTGGCACAGCCCGTATGGTTACGGCGGACTGCCGCAGACCGGGCAGGTGAACTGGCCTGTGCCGGTGCTGGCCGCGCTGGGCGCGGCGATGATTGCGGCGGGGCTGATTGTGTCGCGCAGTGCGCGAAAGAGGGCGAAACGATGAAATTCAAGCGCGGTGAGGCCTTGGCCGTGGCGGGCGCGATATGCGTGCTGGCGTCGGCGGTGCTGTTCGGGCACAATGTGGCCGACTCTGCGCGCGCCGCGCGCGAGTCGGCGGCGGCCTTGGCCGCCGTGAACGCGGCCATCGCCGAGAACACCGCCAACGCCGAACAGAACGCAGCCGACGTTGCCGCGGCGGTCGCGCGCGAAAGCGCCGACGGCGCGGCTCAGGGTTCGGCGACGCCGGAGGCGCTCGCCGACCCTGACGTCGGCGTGTTGGTGGACGGCGCGCGGTATTTGGGCAGCTTGAGCGTCCCGGCGCTGGGGCTGGAGTTGCCGGTATACGCGGAGTGGAGCGATGTGAACGTGCAGAGCGCGCCGTGCCGGTACGCCGGTTCGCTTGCGACCGGCGCGCTGGTGATTGGGGCGCATAACTATGACCGCCACTTCGGCGGCATATCGCGCCTGGCCAAGGGCGACGTCGTGGTGATAACCGACGCCAACGCCGCCGAGCACAGGTACACCGTGGCCGAGACCGACATTCTCCCGCCCGACGCGGTGGACGAGATGAAGTCCGACGCGTGGGATTTGACCCTCTTCACCTGCACCTACGGCGGCGCCAACCGCGTGACCGTGCGGTGTATGGGGGCGTGAGGTTGTTTGCCC
>CAZUSM010000091.1:0-5832 GCA_964623675.1 uncultured Oscillospiraceae bacterium | reverse complement strand
CGATGGCGCGGATGCGCTCGCCCTTTTCGGCCACGGTGTAAAAATGCACGGGCACACGGCGCAGTTCGCCCTCGGCATAGCCGCGTCGGGCGACGGTGAACATTTTTTCCGTGCCCTCCTCGACCTCGGTGCGCACGCCGAACATGTCCTTTTTGTCCCCGTTGAAATAGCCCTGAGTGAAGCCCTGGCGGGAGAAGGCGCGCGTGAGCATGTTCATCTCCTCGGCGGAGGGCTGGCGGTGCTCTTTAATGGCCTTGGAGTATATGCCGGTGACGATGGCGGTGTACTCCGGGCGCTTCATGCGCCCTTCGATTTTCACGCAGGCCACGCCCGCCTCCTCCAGCTCGCCGAGGCGGTCGACGAGGCAATTGTCCTTGAGCGACATGGGGTAATCGTCCATGCGCCCGCCGAGGGAGTATTGCATGCGGCAGGGCTGGGCGCACATGCCGCGGTTGCCGCTGCGCCGGCCGATGAGCGAGGACATATAGCACTGCCCGGAATAGCAAAAGCACAGCGCCCCGTGCACGAAAACCTCAATCTCGATGGGGGAGTTTGCCGTGATGTATTTGATCTCCTCCAAGCTCAGCTCGCGCGCAAGCACCGCGCGCGTCAGCCCCATTTCCGCCGCGGCCTGAACCCCGGCGAGGTTGTGCAGGCTCATCTGCGTGCTGCCGTGCAGCGGGATATCCGGCAGGGCGCGGCGTATGGCCGAGATGAGGCCGAGATCCTGAATGATGATCCCGTCCGCGCCGCAGTCGGAGGCGAGCTTCGCCGCCGCGACGGCCTCGCGCATCTCGCGGTCATTGACAAGGGTGTTGAGCGTCACATACACCTTGCACCCGCGCACCCGGCAGTATGACACCGCCTTTTCAAATTCTTCGTTCGTGAAATTTTTCGCCCCGCGCCGGGCGTTGAAGTCGCCCATGCCGAGATATATCGCGTCCGCGCCGTTTTGCACCGCGGCTATCACAGCCTCCGGCGACCCGGCGGGTGAAAGAAGCTCCAGCATTTAATCAGTCCCTCTATATCTAAATAGTCACAGCTATTCGTAATTATACATTGTGCATTATAGCACATTTATCCCTATTGCGACAAGATAAAAATAATGTTATAATTACTTTTACATTTAGGCAACAATTTTTGCGTTATAATGAACCGAACATACATCAGAGGTCATTCACATGGAGCATTCCGTGCCCGAAAACTACATATCCCCCGCCGTGCTCGACCGGCTTCTCGCCGCGCATGACGGCGACGTGGCGCTGCTTTACCTTTATCGCGTGCGCACGGGCTGCACCGACGCCGAGCGCGCCGCGCGCGACCTTTGCCGCACCCGGCGCGAAATCGACGCCGCCGACGAAAAGCTTGCAAGGCTGACGCACGGCGGCGTTGCGGGCGAATTTTCGCCCGCCGCCGCAAGCCCCCTCCCCGCCGAAAACGACGCCGCGCACACCATGGGCGCGTCGGCGCGCGAGAGCGCGCCGCAAGCGCCGGAGGACACCCTCCCGGAATACCGCGCGGAGGAGCTTGTCAAACGCTCACGCGAGGATGACCGCTTCGCGGCCATACTCGCCGAGGCGCAGCGCGTCATGGGGCGCGCGCTCAGCTCGGTGGATATGAAGACGCTCTTCGGGATATATGATTATCTCGCGCTCCCGGCGGACGTTATAATGCTGCTCATAAACCACGTCGGCAAGCAGTATGTTGAGCGTTACGGCACGTCGCGCCGCCCAAGCGCGCGGGCACTCGAAAAAGAGGCGTACCGCTGGGCAAACCGCGAAATCCTCACCCTCGAACAGGCCGAGGAGTATATACGCGCGCTCGCCGCGCGCAAAACCGCCCTTGCCGAGGTCAAAGAGGCCATGCACATCGCCGGGCGCGACCTGACCAAGACCGAGACGGAGTATATTTCCTCGTGGCTTGACATGGGCTTTGACGCGAACACCATCGCCATCGCCTATGACCGCACGGTCACCAACACCGGCGCACTCCGCTGGAGCTATATGAACAAGATTATCACTTCCTGGCGCGACAGCGCCCTCTTCACCCCGGAGGAGATAGAGCAAAAAGACCCGCGCCGCCGGGGCGACGCGCGCAAGGTCAAGCCCGAACCGCGCGGCAGCCGCCCGTCGGACTTCGAGGGGCTTGACGCAATGCTGGACAAAATTTGACCTGAAAAGGGGTGTGACAGATGAGCTATGACGGACGGCTTCTCGCCCGCGCGCGCGACGCGCTGGAGCAAACCCGCGCCGAAAACGCCGCCGAGCATGAGCGCCGTCAGGCGCTTGCATACCGCCGCGCGCCGGAGCTTGCCGAAATTGACGCGACCCTCCGCGCCCAGATGGTGACGCTCGTGCGCCTGACCGTTTCCCGCGCGCCGGATCTCAAGGCGCGTCTGGACGCGCTGGAGAAAGAAAATCTCGACCTGCAAATGCGCCGCGCCGAGCTGATGACCGAGCACGGCATGCCCGCCGACTGGCTGGACGAGATTTATTCCTGCCCCAAGTGCCACGACACGGGCGCGCTCCCGGACGGCGGCATGTGCGACTGCCTTGTCAGGCAGTATAACCGCGAGCTCACGCGCGAGCTGGGCGCGCTCTTGCGCCACGGCAGCGAGAGCTTTGACAGCTTCGACCTCACGCTTTATCCCGACGAGTTTGACCCGCGCTACGGCGTCGTGCCGCGCGAGACGATGGGCAAGGTGTATGAAATCTGCCGCCGCTTTGCCGACAATTTCCCCAACGTCAGCTCCAATCTGCTCCTGCAGGGGGACACCGGCCTCGGCAAGACCTATCTTTCCGCGTGCATCGCGCGCGTGGTGTCGGACAAGGGGCTTTCCGTGTGCTATGACTCCGCCTCCGTCGCGCTTGACGCCTTTGAGCAGCAAAAATTCGCCCGCGACAGCGAGTCCGGCCGCGCCGCTGCCGCGCGCGTGAAAAACATGCTCGAATGCGACCTCATGATTCTCGACGACCTCGGCACTGAGATGAACACCCCCATGTCCGTCAGCGCACTCTACACCCTCATCAACACCCGCCTCGTCGCCGGCAAAAAAATGATCATCAGCACCAACTGCACCGACGAGGAGCTTTCCCGCCGTTATAATCCCCAGATATGCTCGCGCATATTGGGCGAGTTCATGCGCCTGCCGTTTGCCGGGCGCGATATAAGGCAAAAAGGAGTGTAAATCATGCAGCATGAAATCAAAAGCGCAATACCTCTTTTGAACGATAACGGTGATTTGACCGAACCGGGCTATGCCAAAAGCCTCTTGCCCGTCTATTCCCGCAAGGCCGTCAAGGCCCCCAAAATGCGCATCAAGGAATGGGATTATTATCTCATCAACAACGGTCGCTTCGCCCTCGCCCTCACCATTGACGACAACGGCTATATGGGGCTGGACAGCGTGTCCCTCCTGGACTTTGCCGAGGGCTGGGAAATCACCAAAAGCCCCATGAGCCTCATGCCCATGGGCGCGGTCGGCCTGCCGGAAAGCTCCAAGTGCGGCGATGTGCGCCACGGTGGCAAGGGCTATTCCATCAGCTATGAAAACGACGGCGGCGGCCGCCGCGTGCTCACCGCGCGCATGGACGCCTTCGGCCCGGAGGGCGCGCTCTTGGCCAATGTCGAGCTTTTCGATGAGCCGGAGGACAGCATGGTGATTTGCACCCCCTTTGACAAGCCCGGCCATTTTTATTTCAATCAAAAAATCAACTGCATGCGCGCCAAGGGCAGCGTCAAATACGGCGACCGCCTTTATGAGTTTGACCCCGTGGACTCGTTCGCGGTGCTCGACTGGGGGCGCGGCGTGTGGACATATCACAACACCTGGTATTGGGGCAGCGCGTCCTACCACGTCAACGGCGTCCCGTTCGGCTGGAACATCGGTTACGGCTTCGGCAACTGCGCCGCCGCGAGCGAGAACATGCTTTTTTATAATGGCAAGGCGCATAAGCTCTCTCAGGTGAAGTTCAATATTCCCGGCAATGAGCGCGACTTCATGTCGCCGTGGACGTTCACCTCCGACGACGGGCGCTTTGAAATGGACTTCGTCCCCGTGCTCGACCGCGCCGCCTGCACCGACTTCAAGCTCTTGAAGTCCGACCAGCATCAGGTGTTCGGCCTGTTCACCGGCAAGGCCATATTGGACGACGGCGAGGTCATCGAGGTGCGCGACTTCCCCGGCTTTGCCGAAAAGGTTGAAAACAAGTGGTGAAAGCCACGGCATTCTATATATAATAGGAGGCATTAGCATGTCCGAAAAATACAGTGAGCTGACGACGTCGGAGCGCCGGAGTGAGTTCGAGGCCGTCAAGGCCGAGTTTGACGCGCTCAAGGCGCTGGGGCTGAAGCTGAACATGGCGCGCGGCAAGCCCGGCCGTGAACAGCTCGACCTGGTCAGCGATATTCTCACCGTCATCACCGACCCCGATGACTGCATCTCCGACGGGCTGGACGTGAGGAATTACGGCGAGCTCGGCGGCGTCCCGGCGGCCAAGGCGCTTTTCGCGGATATCCTCGGCTGCAAGCCGGAAGAGTGCTTCATCGGCGGCTGCGCGTCCTTGCAGCTGATGTATGACGCCGTCGCCAAGGCGTACACCCACGGCCTCAACCACGCCGACGCGCCCTGGTGCAAGCTCGACAAGGTCAAGTGGCTCTGCCCCGCGCCGGGGTATGACCGCCATTTCAAGGTCACGGAGAGCTTCGGCTTTGAGCTTGTCACCGTGCCCATGACGCCCACCGGCCCTGACATGGACATGGTCGAGCGCCTGATTCAAGACCCCGCGGTCAAGGGCATGTGGTGCGTCCCGAAGTATTCAAACCCCGACGGCATAGTCTATTCCGCCGAGACGGTGCACCGCATCGCGGCCATGAAGCCCGCCGCGCCCGACTTCATGCTCATGTGGGACAACGCTTACTGCGTGCACGAGTTTGACGGCGAGTTCCAGCCCTTTGAGGATATCCTCACCCTCTGCCGCGAGGCGGGCAACCCCGACATGGTGTATGAATTCGCCTCCACGTCGAAAATCACCTTCCCCGGCGCGGGCATATCCGTCCTCGCCACGAGCGAGGCCAACCTCGCCCGCCTCACCAAGCTCATCGGCGTGCAGATAATCTCTTATGACAAGGTCAATCAGCTCCGCCACGTGCGTTATCTCAAGGATAGGGCGCACACGCTGGAGCTCATGAAAAAGCACGCCTCGGTGCTCGCGCCGAAGTTCAAGTGCGTGCTCGACACGCTCGACGCGGAGATCGCCCCCTGCGGCATCGCGCGCTGGCAGCGCCCGCGCGGCGGGTATTTCGTCTCGGTGTACACCGACCCCGGCCTCGCAAAGCGCACGCTTGCCCTGTGCAAGGAAGCGGGCGTGGTCATGACCGGCGCCGGCGCGACGTACCCTTACGGCGTCGACCCGGACGACTCCAACATCCGCATCGCCCCGTCCTACCCGTCCCTCGACGAGCTTGAAAAGGCCATGCACGTCTTCTGCGTCTGCCTCAAGCTCGCCTCCCTGGAGCGCGCCCAATAAGCCTCGGCGTCGCCCCACAAAAGACACTTCCCGAATTATCCCGCAA
Organism: uncultured Oscillospiraceae bacterium; assembly: GCA_964623675.1. GTDB lineage: Bacteria > Bacillota > Clostridia > Oscillospirales > Oscillospiraceae > Limivicinus. The sequence continues at coordinate 258 of CAZUSM010000091.1, read as the reverse complement.
AACGCTCAAAAAACTCTTGACAAACGGAAAATACGCGGTATAATAATATTCGCGTTTAGCGGGATTGTGTAAAGGTAGCACAGCGGACTCTGACTCCGTATGTGAGGGTTCGAATCCTTCTCCCGCTGCCAAGTAAAAGCCTGTAACCACAACGGTTGCAGGCTTTTTGCTGTACCCACACTCCCAACAGCTTTTATTATTTAAATATTTTGCCTCCAAATCGTAAAATTTCTCTTGCAATTTGCGGTGGGTTCTGTT
>CAZUSM010000090.1:0-5930 GCA_964623675.1 uncultured Oscillospiraceae bacterium | reverse complement strand
TTTCCGCCGTATTTGTCGAAATAATGGCGCATTTCACCGGCGGTGCGGTTGCGGTTGTCGGTCATGGTTTCGACGATGACGGCGACGCCCTGCGGGCCGTAGCCTTCATAGACTATCTTTTCATAGTTCTCGGTGTTTCCGGCGCCGAGAGCCTTGTCGATGGTGCGCTTGATGTTGTCATTGGGCATGTTGGCCGCCTTGGCCTTGGCGATGACTGCGGCGAGCTTGGAATTGCTGCGCGGGTCTCCGCCGCCGCCCTCTTTGACCGCGACGACCATTTCGCGCGCGATCTTGGTGAACGCCTGAGCGCGCTTGGCGTCAGCCGCGCCCTTGGTTTTCTGTATATTGTGCCACTTGGAATGACCGGACATTGTAACAGCTCCTCTTATGTGTAATAAATAATGACAAAAATTATCGAGAAATATTTTAGCACACAAAGGCGCGCATTACAAGCCCTTTTTGCGCAAAAGGCGGGTTCACAGCGCCTTGGGGATGAGCATGAGGCGCGCGGGCGCGTCGTCGGCGTCGGGCGGGTTGATCTGCTTTATGCGCTCGACGGATGAATGATAGGTCTTGGCAAGCTGCCAAAGGGTCTCGCCCTCGACGCGCACGAGCGTGAGCGCGGGAAAGGCCGAGGTGTCGTATGGCGACTTGTCGTCGAGCGTGACGCGGTCGACACCGGTGAGCTCGGTGACGGCGGCGGTTTGGTAATTAAGCTCAAGGGAAAGATGCGCGTCGATGCTCGCGCCGTCGGGGCGGAGATAAACATCCGCAAGGCGCGCAGAGATGAGCCTCGCCTGAGAAACGCCGGGCGCGCTTTCAACGCCGACGAGGCGGCGCACAGCGGAAAGCGTTCCGCCGCCGGTGCGATAAATAATGTCCAGCGTGACGGCGGCGCTGAGCTTATCCGGGAGAACCGACACCTGAGAAAGCGAAGTGAACACGCTGAGAACGTCCTCGCAATCCTCGACGACAGTGACGCGCTCATCGGCAGTGAGGCGCGCGGCGGTGACGGCGGAGACGGCGGCAAGCTGGCGCGTCTGCGCGGTGTAGGACGTGGGCATGAGGTTGCTGTACGCGTCGGAGATATATTTGACGCTCTCGCGGCGGTGGCAGACGAGCTGGAGCACGGCGTGAAGCTCGGCGTCGAGGGCTTTGTCGCCGTTGATGGTGTCGGCGATGCTGCAATAGGCGCTGGTGAGCTGGACGAGGGCGGCGCAGTGGTCGGTGTTCTCCTCGGCAGTGTCGATAATCTGAGAAAAGGGCGTGCTGAACTCGGCGCGAACGGGGTAATTGACCTCGGAGGAGAGATAGCAAAGCGTGATGTTGACGCTGCCCTTGATGATGGCCTTGGTGCCGATGAGCTGGGTGTCGGAGAGGGCAAAATCCACGCTTTGCGCGACTATCTGCGCGGGCTTGGGCTTGCCGGGCGGGAACGGGAACTGCTCGTTGACGGCGAAGGTTTTCTCCATGACGGCGCAGGCGGTGACAAGCTCGGTCTCCTCGCACTGCACGTGCAAGCCCTCTGGGGCGTTCTCCGGCAGGGTGGTTTCGGCGGCGGCTGTCTCCTGACGATAAAGGCTCAGCTCGCCGAAAAGCTCAAAGGTGACGGAGACCTTGCGCGGATTGATGACGCGCGATTCGCTGTTTTGAATGATGAGATTGATGTGGGCAAGGGCGTCGGCGTCCGCGTCGGGCAGGTCATATTCCAGCGTGAACGGCTTGGAAAGGCGGACGGAGGAGACGGCCTTTTCGCTTTCGGTGATGTAAATGAGCGCGGCGACAAGCTCGCCGGTGATGAGCACGCCGCGGCTGGTCACGTCCTTGCTTTTCAAAAGCACCGAGGTTTGCACGGAGGCGATTTTGCCGATGTCGTCATTCGTGTCGGGCACGACGCTCTCCGCCGTTTCCTGAACGCGCTTGATTTGGTGGGATATCTCGCGATATATGCCGATGTGCTTGTTGTCAAAGGCGATTTCCATTGCTATACTGTCTCCTTATTGCACGGTTTGTACAGCCTATGCGCGCCGAGGGCGCGCTATTACCGGCCACGCAGGCGGTTGATGATGTCGGCGACGAATTTCGGCAGCTTGACGATGTAAATTTTCATGCACTCTCCCCTTTCGGCGCGAAAAAGCGCCCTGCGCGTACTTTCCGTAGAATATACGCGCAGGGCGGTCAAAATATGTATAAATTCAGTCTTTCAGCTCCCATGATTTATGCTTGGCGGAAAGCTCATAGAGCCGCTCATACGAGCGGTAGCGCGTGGGGGCGATTTTGCCGGCGGCGACAGCCGCCGTGACGGCGCAGCCCGGCTCTTTGAGATGGGCGCAGTCCTGAAAGCGGCACTCGCCCAAAAACGGGGCGAAGTCGAGAAAATCATACTGGAGCTGCTCTTTGGGGATGATGTCCATCAGCTCCAAGTCAAAGGAGGCAAAGCCCGGAGTATCGGCGGCGTAAGCGCCGTGGCCCAAGTCATAAAGCTCAACATGGCGCGTGGTGTGCTTGCCGCGGCCGAGCTTGTCACTGACCTCGGCGGTTTTGATGTCCGCGCCGGGGATGAGGCGGTTCATGAGGCTGGATTTGCCGACGCCGGAGTTGCCGGTGAAGGCGCAGACCTTGCCAGCGAGGGCGGTGCGCAAGGCGTCAATCCCCTCCCCCGTGGCGGCGCTGGTGCGCACGACGGTGAAGCCCGCGAGGGTGAAAATATCATAAAGCTCATCGGCGGGGTCGAGGTCGGTTTTGTTGAGGCAGACAATCAGCTCGCACGAGGCACTTTCCGCGATGACGGAGACGCGGTCAATCAAGAACGGGTCTGTGACGGGGTTGGTGTTCGCCGCGACGAAGATGAGCGCGTCGACATTGGCAACGGCGGGGCGGATGAAATAATTCTTCCTCTCCTCAACGTGGTCAATGCGCCCTTTGCCGGTGTCGTCGAGGCTGCACTGGACGCGGTCGCCCACAAGGGGGGAAGTGCCGTCAAGCCGAAAGCGGCCGCGCGCCTTGCATTCGAGCACGCCGTCATCGGTTTTGACGTAATAAAAGCCGCTGAGCGCCTTGATGATGATGCCGTTTTTCATGCGCGCGCCCTCAAGGCCCGGTGGAGACGCGAAGCGTCACCTTGCCGTGCTCCTCAATCTCTTTGAATTTTTCCGGATACTGGCCGATGACCGTGCCGGCGTCAACATCACTGGATACCGTCTCCGAGCCGCCGTAGGTCAGGCCGGAGTTGGATATCTTGGCGATGGCGGCCTCCTCGGTGAGGCCGACGAAGTTCGGCGTGGAAACATAAGTGACCTGGTCGCCGCTGCTGACGACGAGATATATGGTGGACCCCGCGCTGATCTGCTCACCGGCGGCGGGGCTGGTGCTGATGACGGCGTCCTTGGGGACGGTGGAGGAGGTGGCGTTTTCGACCTCGACGGTGAAGCCCGCGTTTTGCATGGTCAAAATCGCCTCGCGGTAATCCACCTGCGCAACGTCCGGCACGGCGCTCAAAACCACGCCCGTGCTGACGGAAAGCTCAACGGATATGCCGTCGGGCGTGAGCATCATGCTGCGCCCCGGTTCGGGGTTTTGGCTGAGGATTTTGCCGCTTTCGCTGTTGGTGTCGATGATATAGGTGACTTTGAAATTATAGGTCGAGGCCAAGTCCACATTGTTGGCGATGGCGTCATAACTGCTGCCGACGAAGTTGGGCAGGGGGATGCGCTCGGCCGGGGAAAAGACCTCTTTGAGCCAAAAGTTCCACAAGAATATAAACAGCCCCAGCACCAGCAGCAGCCCGCCGAACGCGCCGGACATGAACGCCACGGTGCTCGACCGACGGCGGCGGACGCTGAATTTTTCGCGCGGAAGCTCGCCCACGGCGCGCACAGGCGCGACGGCGGGATATTCAAAGGCGGCGGTATTTTCGGCGGCGAGCTGCGCCTGAGAAAAGGCATTGAGCTCGTCCAAAAGCTCATTGGCGGACTGATAGCGCTTATTCAGCGGGCAGGACATGGCCTTGAGCGTGATGCGCTCAAGCTCCTCCGGCAAGTCGGGGATATAATCCGACGGCGCGACAGGGAGCGAGGACATGTGCTTGACGGCGATTTCGCCGATGGTGTCGCCGGTATAAGGCTTGTGGCCGGTGAGCATTTCGTACATGATGACGCCGAGGGAATAGATATCGCTGCGCGCGTCGGGGTTCTCCCCGCGCGCCTGTTCGGGCGCGATATAATGGATTGAGCCGACGGCCTGACCGCTTTCCTCAACCTCGTTTTCAAGCGCGGCGATGCCGAAGTCGGCGACTTTTATAGTGCCGTCTTTCAAGAGCATGATGTTTTGTGGCTTGATGTCGCGGTGGATTATGCCGCGGCTGTGCGCGTGGGAAAGCGCCTTGGCGATTTGCTTGGTGAAGTGCAGGGCTTCTTTCCAGCTTATCGCGCCGCGTTTTTCCATGTATTGCTTCAGGGTGATGCCGTCTACAAGCTCCATGACTATGTATTCGACATCGTCGCTGTGGCTGACGTCATAAACGGCGACTATATTGGGGTGGGAGAGCATGGCAATGGCATGCGACTCCGAACAGAAGCGGCGGCGGAACTCCTCGTCCTCGGCCATTTCCTCGCGCATTATCTTGACCGCGACAAAGCGGCTGAGACGGTGGCAAAAGGCTCTGTATACGACCGCCATGCCGCCCTCGCCGATTTTTTCGAGGATTTCATATCTGTCGTCGAGCAAAACGCCGATATAATTCTTTTCGTTTTCCATAAAGAGTCTCCTATCACTTCATGACGGCAAGCACGGTGACATTGTCCGCCGCGCCGCGCTTGAGCGCCTTGCTCATCAGCGCGCGGCACAAAAGCTCCGGGTCGGGGTATTCCTTGGCATAGTCGAGGATTTCAAGGTCGGCAATGACGTTGGAAAGCCCGTCGGAACAGAGAATGAGCATGTCACCGGTTTGGAGAGTGACCTCATAATAATCCGCGTCGACCGTGGCCTCAGAGCCGAGGGCGCGGGTGATGACATTGCGCTGGGGGTGGACGCGCGCCTGCGCCTTGGTGATGGCGCCGTATTCCACCAGCTCCTCAACCAGCGAATGATCGCGCGTGACCTGAACAATGGCGTCATTGCGGCGGGAAATGTAATAGGCGCGGCTGTCGCCCACGTTGATAATATAACCGTTCCCGTTGCTCTTTATCACACCGCCGACGATGGTGGTGCCCATGCCGCTGTACGCCTCGTCAAACTGGGAATAGTCATACGAGACGCCGTTGGCCTCGGCGCAGGCGTCCGACAAGAGCTGGCGGTAATCCAGCGCGCGGGGGACGCGCGCGGTGAGCTTGGCGTAAATATGCGAGACGAACGCCTTGTTGGAAAGGCGGCTGGCAAGCCCGCCGGCCTTTGCCCCGCCCATGCCGTCGCACAGGGCGACGATGAGGCAGTCCTTGGCGTCGCATTTTTCGATTATGTAGCTGTCCTGATTGTCTTTTCTGACTGTGCCTTTGTCTGTCAGGCCGAAGCTTTTCATCTTTCCTCAATTCCGCCGGGCAAGCCCGGCTGTGCCGTGATTATTTTTGCATTTTGCGCCTAAGCTGGCCGCAGGAGGCGTCCACATCGCCGCCGAGCTTGCGGCGAACCGTGACATTGACGCCCTCGGACTCCAAAATGCGTATAAAAGCCTTCATGTGCCCCGCCGTGGAGGGCTTGAACTCGCGCTCTTCAACGTGGTTCAGGGGGATGAGATTGACGTGCGCCGAGACGGCCTTGGCGCGCTTGGCGAGCAGGCGGGCGTGATACTCCGTGTCGTTGACGCCGTCAATCATGGCGTATTCAAAGCTGATTCTGCGCCCGGTTTTGTCATAATACCGGCGGCAGGCGGACATAAGCTCGTCCACACCGCGGCCGCGGTTGGCGGGCATTATCTTCGAGCGGGTTTCATCATC
>CAZUSM010000089.1:0-6021 GCA_964623675.1 uncultured Oscillospiraceae bacterium | reverse complement strand
GAGGCACTCTGCCGCGACTGCGGCGCGCTCTACAACGTCCTGCGCGCCGAGGGCGTATGCCCCAAATGCCACAGCCGCGAAAAGAAAATCCTCGGCGGCCAAGAGTTCGTGATAAAAGAAATCGCATATTAAGTCAAAAACAGTCGGGCACAAGTAGCTTGTGCCCGACTATGTGCATAAACTAAAAACGGACAACTTCACTCTGGGAGGTGAGGCTCTAATTGCCCCACGGCCATAAGTGATGTAGTCCGTATGAACATACTATAATAATTGGAGCGAAAAGTCAAATGATTTTCCAAAGAAGTATGGGCTTGCACCAAAGTGAAGTAATGACCTTTTGTCATCGTGAAGTGTCGTGTTGACGCACGACGTGAAGTTAAGTGTGCCACTCACTTTCGCGGAAACTTCACGGCGCGAAGCGCCACTTCACGCGCGCAGCGCACTTCACGGGCCACAAGGCACACTTAATTGAAAAAGCCGATTGCTTTCGCAATCGGCTTTTTCTGGTGGGGGAAGATGGATTCGAACCATCGAAGGCATTGCCAGCAGATTTACAGTCTGTCCCCTTTGGCCACTCGGGAATTCCCCCATATTAACTTTTGCCAAGCATGTACGGTGGAGCTGGTGGACGGACTCGAACCCCCGACCTGCTGATTACAAATCAGCTGCTCTACCAACTGAGCTACACCAGCACTTGACCGGCTCGACTATAATAGCAAATCGGAGGGCGTTTGTCAACCATTATTTTTCGCTTCGGGGCAAAATTTTTACATTGAATTTTGCCCCGCCGAATGCGCGTTGTCTCACTCGCTATACACGCGCGCCACGCGCGAGCTCAACTCGCTGGTCAGGCCGCAGCCCTCGTCGCCGCCAATGAGCAGCGATTGATCCTGCGAGGTCAGGCAGTTGCCGCGCCCGTCATAGCCGTAAATCGTCACGGCGTCGCCCACGGCGCAGTCCACGCCCGTCACGTCGGCGAACGCCTGATCCATGCAGCAGGCCAACAGCGGGCACTCCTTGCCCGCGATGAGCACCGGCGCGTGCACGCGGCATAAATTCATGTCCAGCCCGTCGCCGTACCCGACGCCGATGGTCGCCACGCGCGCGTCCTTTTCCAGTTGGAACGCCCCGGCATAGCCCAAGCCGTCGCCCGCGTGCCGGTCTTTAATTGCGGTGATGAACGTGCGCCAGGTCACCATTTCGTCGATGCCGTGGCTGACGTGGTCGGGGCTGTCCATATAAAGCCCGCGCCCAATGCGCACCGCGTCCAGCGCGTATTCCGGGAAAAGCTCGTGCGAGGCGGAGGACGAAATGTGCCGCAAAAGCCCGGTGTACCCCGCCGCGTCAAGCTGAGCCATCGCTTTTTCAAATTCGCCGTATTGGTGCACGGAAAACTCGGTGTTCACCGTGTCGGCAAAGTGCGAGAACACGCCCTCGGCGCGCACATGCTCCGCCGCGTCCAGCGCGGCGATGAGCGCGGCCAGCTCCTCGCCCGGCTCAACGCCGAGGCGATGAAGCCCGGTGTCAATCTTGATGTGCACGCGCGCCTCCATGCCGAGCGCACCGGCGGCGGCCTCAAGCGTCGTGACAAATTCCACCGCGCCCGCGGCGAGGATCAGCCCGGCATTGAGCGCCGAGGGCAGCTGAAACGGCAGGGCGCTGCCCATCACGAGGATATCCATCTTGCACCCAAAGCTCCTCAGCGCCAGCCCCTCGCTTACATGCGCCACGCCTATACAATCGATGCAGTCAAATTCCTCAATCACCTGCGCAATGCGCTTGAGGCCGAGACCGTAGGCGTCATCCTTCAGCACGGGGATCAGCTTCGTCCCTTTCGGGAGAGAGGCGAGAATGGTTCGTATGTTTCGCCGCAGTATGTCTATATCAACGTAAAGATAAGAGTTATTCATATTATTCACAGCAAAATGCATAATTCTCACCGCCGTATTTTTATTTCATCGCTATTATAACCGCAAAAATGCGCTTGTGCAACAGTGTTTTTGCGATATTGTGAAAAACTCACAAGTATTTTTGAAAACCGATACGAAAAAGTTGCATATTGGGTATTGACAATGAATAAATATTCGTGCTATACTCTACCATGTCGAAAGACAAATATGTATAATGAGAAATCGAGGAAACTGAAATGAAAAAGTTTGTTACTCTTATGCTTGCGCTGACCATGGTGTTCGCGCTGTGCGCATGCTCTGCTCAGTCCGCAGCTCCCGCCGCCGATGATAACGTGATTATCCTCGGCACCTCTGCTGACTACGCCCCGTTTGAATTCATGTACCCCGGCGACAACGGCGAGATGGTTTACGGCGGCATTGACGTGTTCGCCGCCGGCTACATCGCCGAGGCCATGGGCAAAGAGCTGAAGGTCGAGAACATGGCCTTTGACTACCTGCTCGCCTCCCTGCAGAAGGGCGATTATGACATGGTCATGGCCGCCATGGAAAGCACCGAGGAGCGTCTGAACGCCGCCGACTTCTCCGACCCGTACTACACCGACAAGCCCGCCATGATCCTCATCAAGGCCGACAAGGTCGATGAGTTCACCACCCTTGAAAGCTTCGAGGGGCTCTCCGTCGCCGCCCAGACCGGCACCACCAAAGAGGGCGTCGTCGCCGATTATCTGACCGGCGCCAACCTCGTCTCCATTCAGAACGTCAACGACATCGTCAACCAGCTTGTCAACGACAAGATTGACGCCGCCGTGCTTGACGGCAGCGTCGCCGAAAACTTTGCCGAGACCAATGCCGACCTCGCCGTCGCCTCCGCGTCCGAGCTTCTCCCTGCGGCCGATCCTTACTGCGTCGCCGTTGCAAAGGGCGACCCGAAGGGTCTTCTCCCCGCAATTAACGAGGCCATTGCCAAGATGAACGCCGAGAACAAGATGGATGAGTTCGTCGAGCAGGCCGCCGCGCTGTCCGACGTGGCCGAGCTCGTCTCCGCCGACGCTCCCGCCGCATAATTTGCAAGGTTTTTTGCGATAAAAGCTAAATTTACGCAAAGGAAGTCAAACTGTCGGTTTACACCGCGCGAATAAAGTGCTATAATAGGAAAGCCGTTTCAAACCGGCTTTCCTATTTGCGCATTATGGGGGCTTTTTCGAGCGCCGAGCACACGCAAACCCACACAAAGAAAGGATAACCCAAATGTGGTGGTCTAACCTATTTGCCGACATGAGCCCGGCAAGCTTTTTCAACTTTTCATTTTTGCCGAAGTACGGCGCTTTTTTCATTCAGGGCATTGAGTACACGCTGCTGCTGGCCGTGGTGTCGGTGGCGCTGGCGATAATACCCGCGATGCTGCTTGCGCTGATGCGCCTGAGCAAAAACCGGCTCATCAAGTGGATTTCCGGCGCGTACATTGCCGTTTTTCGCTCCACGCCGCTGCTTGTCCAGCTCAGCATCATCTATTTCGGCCTCTTCGGCGTCATTTCCATTCCGCGCGTCACCATTCTCGGCTTTGTGGATTTGAGCCGCTTCATTCCGGGCGTCGTCGCCCTCGCGCTCAACTCCTCGGCCTACGTGGCGGAGATTTTCCGCGCGGGCATACTCGCCGTTGACATCGGCCAAACCGAGGCCGCGCGCTCGCTGGGGCTCAGCTCCGGGGCGGCGATGCGCCTTGTCGTGCTGCCGCAGGCGGTGAAAAACGTCCTCCCGGCGCTTGCCAACGAGGTCGTCACCATGGTCAAAGAAAGCTCCATCTGCTCCATGCTCGGCATGGCGGAGCTTATGTTCGGCGCAAAGGCCACCGCCAGCGCCACATACATCACCCTCGCGCCCTACACTCTCGCCGCCCTCATTTATTTCTGCATTAACTACCCCGCCTCCAAGGCCATCGAGGCAATAGAGAGGAGGATGCGCCGTGGCGACAAACAATGACATAATCATCTCCGTCGAGCATCTTGTCAAGGAGTATAACGGCGGCGCGGTCAAGGCGCTCAACGACTGCTCCATGAGCGTCAAGCGCGGCGAGGTCGTGGCGATTGTCGGCCCGTCCGGGTCGGGCAAGTCCACCATGCTCCGCTCGCTCAACTGCCTTGAAGAGCCGACCTCTGGCAAGATTTTCTTCAACGGCGTTGACCTTTCCGACAAAGCCGTTGACATCAACCTGCACCGTCAAAAGATGGGCATGGTGTTCCAGCATTTCAACCTTTTCCCGCACATGACCGTGAAACGCAACATCACCCTCGCGCCCGTTCACCTCAAGCTGAAAACGCCGGAGGAGGCAGAGGAGATGGCCGCGCGCCTCTTGGAGCGCGTGGGCTTGGCGGACAAGGCCGATGAGTACCCCGCCATGCTCTCCGGCGGCCAAAAGCAGCGCATCGCGATTGTCCGCGCGCTGGCCATGGAGCCTGAAGTCATGCTTTTTGACGAGCCGACCAGCGCCCTTGACCCGGAAATGGTGGGCGAGGTGCTGGACGTGATGAAAGAGCTTGCCCATCAGGGCATGACCATGGTCGTCGTGACGCACGAAATGGGCTTTGCCCGCGAGGTCGCCGACCGCGTCATCTTCATGTCCGACGGCATGATCCTCGAAGAGGGCACGCCCGAACAAGTGTTCGACGCCCCGCAAAATCCCCGCCTGAAGGACTTCTTGTCCAAGGTGCTGTGATTCACTATAGTAGTATAAACGCCACGAGCCGCGGATTGTCCGCGGCTCGTGTTTTCGCAATTCTATGTGCGGGCAAATAATTAGCACTCAATTCGATTGAGTGCTAACGTTAACGGTTTAGACATAATTTGTGCTATAATTATTAACATTTGCGCGATATATTATATACACGATGAAACAAAAGAAATGAACACTTCATCGAAATTCAAAATTGTAATAAATTATTGGAGGTATATATTATGTTTGAACTCATTCCTTTTGACCGCACTATCCGCCGCATGGTCAGCGTTGACCCGTTCCGCGAGATGGACAATATAGAACGCAGCTTCTTCGGCGAGGGCAACGTGGTTTCCGCCTTCCGCACCGACGTCAGCGACACGGGCGACGCCTTCAAGCTGGAATCCGAGCTGCCCGGCTTTAACAAGGACGACATCAAGATTGACATTGAAAACGACTGCCTGACCATAAGCGCCGAACGCAAGCTCGACACCACCGACGAGGACAAGAAGACCAACTTCATCAAGCGTGAGCGCTTTTACGGCTCTTACAGCCGCAGCTTCGATGTCACCGGCATCGACGTTGACGGCATAGAGGCCGCCTACACCGACGGCGTCCTGACCCTGACCCTCCCCAAGAAGAAAGAGGTCATCCCCGCCAGCCGCAGACTCGAAATCAAGTAAGCGAATCCCCCCCTTGCAAATCAAACGGATTCTTTTCCGAACTCTTTTCTCCGATTCTTTTCTTGTATCATTATCTAGGTTCATATCACAGACTCTTTTATTAGATTATTATCAAGATTCTCATCACAGATTTTTCCCTTACACCTCTATATTCCACCGGGCGCGGCCAAGCCGCGCCCTCATTTTTTCGCTTTTCCCACCCTAGCCACGCAAATCAGCAACTTAGATTTGACACCATGTCGGCACAATGATATAATGAACCGATTAGTGGATTATAATAGTAGAAAGCGATAGATAACGCGGGAAAAATACGAAACGGCGGGTGAGGGTGTGTACGAGCGGGTTTTCAAGAGGATATTGGACATTCTGCTGTCACTGGCGGGGCTGGTGGTGCTGGGGATTCCGATGGCGATAATCGCGCTGTGCGTCAAGCTCGGCTCGCCGGGGCCGGTGTTTTTCCGGCAAAAGCGCTACGGCGTGAACAAAACCTTCTTCAACATTCTCAAATTCCGCACCATGCGCACGGACACTCCGCGCGACGTACCCACGCATCTGCTCTCCGACCCCACCAAGTGGATCACCCGCACGGGCGCATTTTTGCGCAAGACCAGCATGGACGAGCTGCCGCAGCTATTCAACATTCTCGCGGGGCAAATGTCCGTGATCGGCCCGCGCCCCGCGCTGTGGAACCAAGAAGACCTCATCGCCGAGCGCGACA
>CAZUSM010000088.1:0-6032 GCA_964623675.1 uncultured Oscillospiraceae bacterium | reverse complement strand
AGGCGGATGGACTTCAAAATGTCCTCGCGGCAGCTTTCAAACGCCTTGTCCTCGACCTCGATGACGGCGCAGCCGTCAAAGCGAATGTCATTGAGCGCGGAGACGAACGCCGACCAGTCCACGTCTCCCAGACCGGGGATTTTCGGGCTCATGTAATCGAGCGGATAGGCCAACACGCCGCACTCGGCCAGCTTTTCGGGGTAGAGCTTGATGTCCTTGAAGTGGATGTGGAAGATTCTGTCCTTGAACTCGTACACGGTTTTGAGATAGTCAAGCTGCTGCCAAACGTAGTGGCTGGGGTCAAAGTTGAGGCCGAAGTTCGGCGAGGGGATAATCTCGAACAGCTTGCGATAGATGGCGGGGGTGCACATCAGGTTCTGCCCGCCCGGCCACTGATCCGCGCCGAACAGCATCGGGCAGTTTTCAATGGCTACCTTGACGCCGCACTCCTCGGCCAGGGCGATGATGCCCGGCCAAATCTCTTTGAAAAGCTCGATGTTCTCTTCAACCGTCTTGTGCTGGTCGCGGCCGATGAAGGTGGTCACCATGCCGACGCCGAGCTTTTTTGAGGCCTTGATGAGCGCCTTGAGGTGGGCAATGGCGGCCTCGCGCTTGGCGAGATCCGCGTCCATGGTGTTGGGGTAAAAGGCAAGGGAGGAAATGCTCATGCCCTTGCCCGCGACATAGTCGGCGACGTACTTGGCATAAGCGTCGTCCTCGAGGACGCGCTCGGCGTCGATGTGGCTGACCCCGGCGTAGCGGCGCTCCGCCTTGCCTGCCGGCCAGCAGGCGACTTCCAGGCATTCAAAGCCCATTTCGGCGGCGGTGTCCACCGCCTCTTCAAAGCTCCAACCGTCCAAAATCGCGGTAAGCAGACCGAATTTATACATATTTTATGCTCTCCTTTACTTGTTTTCGGGTATCTCCACGCTTGCGCCAAGCTCGGAGGATTTGATGGCGGCGAACACCGCGCGCATCGCGGCCAGCGCCGACTCGCCGGAAATCTCCGGCGCGGTGTTATTCTTCAGGCAGTCGACCCACAGGTCAATGACGCCGGAGGCGGTCTGATTGTCGTTGGTCTGAATCTGCTCGACGTCGAACATGGCCTTGGTGCCGTCCTTGTGGATGACGACGATGGAGTGCGCGGGGTCGTCATAAATGCGCATGCTGCCCTCGGTGCCGTAGAGCACGGTGGAGTTGTCCTCCGCGCCGTAGAACGTCCAGCTGGCGGTCATCGTGCCGACGACGCCGCCGGAAAGCTCATAGATGCACATGGCATTGTCGTCCACACCGATGAGCTGGCCGTCCGCGCCGCGCTTATCGAGCGTGGCGAGGCGCGCCGTGGCGCGCACAACGCGCTGCCCGGTCAGATAGTGGATGAGGTCGGTTTTGTGCACGCCGAGGTCGGCCATCGCGCCCATTGCGGCGCGCTTTTTGTCAAAGAACCATGTGTTGCTGCCCGGCTCGATGCTCCAGGTCTCCGGCCCGCCGTGGCCGAAGGTGGTGCGGAAGGAGATAATCCGGCCGATTTCGCCCGCGTCGATGAGCGCCTTGGCCTTGACGTGCGCCTTGGCAAGGCGCTGATTGTGGCCGATCATGAGGAACTTGCCGCTCTCCTGCGCGGCGGCGACCATCGCCTCGCAGTCTTCAATGGTGGTGGCCATGGGCTTTTCGCACAGGACGTGCTTGCCGGCCTTGAGCGCCTTGATGGTCAGCTCGGCGTGGGCATAGTTTGCCGCGCACACGCTCACCGCGTCGATTTCGGGGTCTGCAAGCAGCTCGTCCGCCGTGTCGTAAACCTTCCCGCCGTATTTGGCGGCCATGTCCTCCGCGCGCATGCGCTTGGGGTTGAAAAACGCCGCCAGCTCGCAGTCGGGATTGGCCGCGTACTCCGGAATATGCCGAACCTGCGCGATTTTGCCGCAGCCGAGCACACCGATTTTGATCATGTTGTCTCCTCCTTGTATTGTCAAATATATGTTACTATATAATCTGTGCGAGGGGAAAACTATCCCCTCGCACAGTAAGCTGACGGGAAATCAAACCGTCTCTTTCTTTTGCAGCAAAACCGCGAATATGATGATTGCGCCCTTGATTGCGTCGCAGAGGAAGGTCGGCACGCCGATGGAGTTGAGGATGTTGTTCATCACGCCCATGATGAGCATACCGATGAACGCGCCGAAGAGGCTTCCCTTGCCGCCGGCCATGCTCGTGCCGCCCACGACGACCGCCGCGATGGCGTCCATTTCATAGCCCGAACCCGCATTGGCAAAGTCCATCGAGCCGATACGCGCCACGTAGATTATCGCACCGATGGCACACATCACGCCGCCGAGGGCATAGATGTGGCGCTTGACGCGGTTGACGTTGATGCCGGAGAGCTTGGCCGCGCGCTCGTTCGAGCCGATGGCGATGGTCTGGCGGCCGAACGCAGTCTTTTTGAAGATTATGTACATTATCGCCACGATGACCAGCCAGTAGATTATCGGCAGGATTATTTGGCCGCCGATTTTGGCCGAGGCGATGAGCTTGAACTCGCTGGGGATTTGGGGGTTGAAGGTCTTGGTGAGCTGCTGGGTGACGGAGCGGAAAATCTTCATCGTGCCGAGGGTGGCGATGAACGGGGGCAGCTTGCCGTAGGCCACGAGAGAGCCGTTGAGCGTGCCGAGGACGTAACCCGCGAGGAGAATGACGACGATCGCGATGGCGTAAGCCGGAGCGCCGGTCAGCCCCATTCCGGCCAAAAGGCCGTTTGCCGGGTCGATGAGGTACATCAGCAGCGCGCCGAGGGCGCACAGCATAGAGCCCACGCTCAAGTCAATGCCGCCGGAAATGATGATGAAGCACATGCCCAGCGCGATGACGCCCGCGTAGGTGTTGTTTCTCAAAATATTGAGCCACGCCATGCCCATTTTGCCGAACATGCCCGTGAAAGACCCGGCGTTGATGCCCATGACGACGGACTGGATGATCACCATCACCAACAGGGCAAACAGCGTGGACACCACGTCGTTTTTCGACCACAGCGCTTTCACCTTTGCGCCGAAAGAGGCGTTGTTTTCTATCTTTTTCGCTTCCATTTCAGTTCTCTCCTTCGTTCTGATTGCCGCCCGTGGCAAGATACATGATGTTGTGCTCGTTCATGTCTTCGCCCTTGACCTCGCCCGTGATGTGCCCGTGGAAAAGCACTATGCTTCTGTCGCAGACGCGGATGATTTCCTGCGCCTCGGAGGACAGGACGATGACGGCCACGCCCTCGTTGGCGAGGCGGTGAATGATGCCGTAAATCTCTTCCTTTGCGCCGACGTCAACGCCCTGAGTGGGGTTGTCGAGAATCAGCAGCTTCGGCTCGCTCATCAGCCACTTGGCCAAGACTACCTTTTGCTGGTTGCCGCCGGAAAGGCTGGTGATGAGGTCGGCCTTGTCGCCCATTTTTATTTTCAGTTCGTCCGTCTGCTTGGCGAAAAGCTCATCCTGCAGCTTGAAGTCGATGAACAGCTTGTGCTTTTTCATCCTCGGCAGCTCCACGAGAGAGCCGTTGTCGATGATGGTCATGTCCTTGAGGATGGCGTTTTCCTTGCGGTTTCGCGGGAGATACGCGATGCCCGCGTCGAGCGCCTGATTGGTGCCGGTGATGTGCACCTGCTTGCCGCAGAGGGTCACCGTGCCCTTGTACGCCCCGCCCATCGCGCCGAAAACGGTCTGGAACAGCTCGCTGCGCCCGTCGCCGAGAAGGCCGGTCACACCCAGCACCTCGCCCGCGCGCACGGAGAGAGAAATGTCCTCAAAATTCTTCCCGTCGGAAAGCCCCTCCAGGCGCAGTACCTCGTCGCCGAGCTTAATCTCGCGCTGCAAAACCTCGGTGCTGACCTCGTGGCCGACCATGTGCGCGGCGAGCTTTTTCGTGTCGGTTTCGGACACCTTGCCCTCGGCCACCATGTGGCCGTCGCGCAAAACGGTGTAGCGGTCGCAGATTTCCATGACCTCGCCGAGCTTGTGGGAGATGAAGATGATGCCGACGCCCTGCTCGCGCAGTGTGCGCATCATGTTGAAAACGCGCTTGATCTCCGGCTCGGTGAGAGAGGTGGTCGGCTCGTCCATGATGATGATGGACGCCTCCTGCATGAGCGCGCGGCAGATTTCGACAATCTGCTTGTACGACGCGTCGAGATCGCGCACCATCGTGCGCGGGTCGAGGTCGATGTTCATCTTTTCAAACACGGCCGCGGTCTTGGCCTGCATTTCCTTGGCGTCGAGGAAGGCGCCCTTTTTCTGAAAATGCGTGATGAACATGTTTTCATAAATGCTCAAATCGTTTATGAGGTTCAGCTCTTGATGGATGAAGCCGATGCCCGCGTCAAGCGAGTCCACGGGGCTTGAAAAGCTGCGCTCTTCGCCGTCGATGACGATTGTGCCCTTGTCGGGCTGAAGCACGCCGCCGAGGATATTCATCAGCGTGGACTTGCCCGCGCCGTTTTCGCCCAGCAGCGCGCAAATCTCGCCCCCGGCGAGCTTGAACTCCACATTCTCCAGCACGTTGTTCGCGCCGAAGGATTTGTAGATACTTTGCATGGAAAGGTTCAAATTATCACATCCAGTTTCCGTTTTGCCGTGCAGACGCGGCAGATTTGTGTCTCTTCATTCTGCATAGAGCCGACGACATTGTCGTATAATCCGATATCGCCGCTTCTATACGGAATAATCACAGACAAACTCTAAACAAGGGCTATGGCTAACGCCATAGCTCGCTTGTCAAAAAGCCTTGCTTTTTGACTGCGCTTGCCGCCGAGCATTTTGAATAAATTCAAAATGCTGCTTCGCCCGAAAAGCTACGCTTTTCGACGGCGGTTTATCTGATTTGAGGCGGGCCTTGCCCCCTCAAGCTCCCCCGCTGCTCTGAAATCGTTGCAAGCAGCGGTTTGTCTCACATTTATCTAAACTCTAAACAAGGGCTATGGCTAACGCCATAGCCCTTGCAGGTTTAGCAATTTGCTTGCGTTTACTTTTTAATTAGTAAACGTTGTTCTCCGGGTCGAGGTAATCGGCAACGTTCTCAGCGGAAACGATGGTGGTGGGGATAACGATGACGGACTCGGGAGTCTCGCCGTTGAGGAGAGCGATACCGGTGTCAATGGCGTCTTCGATCATGGCCGGGCTGTACAGAGCGGAAGCGAGGCCGAGGCCGGCGTACTGCTCGTCAGCGATCATGTTGAAGTACTCCTGGCATCCGCCGCCGCCGGTGATGGCCTTGATGTCGGTGCGGCCGGCCTCGGTGATGGCCTGGATGGCGCCGATGGAGGTCTCATCGTCCATGGAGTAGAGAGCGTCGATGTGGTCGTAAGCTTCGAGGAGGTCAGCGACATCCTTCAGGCCGTCGTCGCGGGTGAAGGCAGTGACGATCTCGAAGATGTTGGACTGGTCATAACCGACCTCGGTGAGGTAGTCATAGAAGCCCTGCTTGCGCAGCTCGGCAACGGAGCCGGAGGAGGGAACGTCGAGAACAGCGATGGTGGCGGCGTCGCCGGCCTTCTCGATGATGAACTTGGCGGACTGGTAGCCCATGTCGTAGTTGTCGCCGGTGACCTTGTAGATGCCCTGGCAATCAACATCAACGTCGAAGTTGACGACGGGGATGCCGGCGTCAATGACTTCCTGCATGGCGGTCTCCATGCCGGCCCACTGCGGGAAGGAGACGACGAGGGTTGCACCCCAAGCGACGAGGTCGCTCAGGTTCGCGGCCATCTCGGCAGCGTCGGAAGAGGTGGTGACTTTGTACTCATAGCCGTTGTCCTTGCAGTACTTCTCGGCGTAGTACGCAACACCGGCGACCCAGCCGTGGGTGGCGTCGGGAGCGGCGATACCGACCTTGATTTCGGGGGCGGCAGCCTCTTCGGCAGCGGGAGCCTCGGCGGCGGGAGCTTCGGCCTCGGCGGCGGGAGCTTCCTCAGCGGGAGCTGCGGACTGGCCGCAGGCGCACAGTGCGAAAACCATGCACAGTGCGAGCATCAGTGCGAGAAACTTTTTCATTAAGT
>CAZUSM010000087.1:0-6052 GCA_964623675.1 uncultured Oscillospiraceae bacterium | reverse complement strand
TCAATCTCACCAGCGACACCAAGTGGGTTCAGGACTTCAAGGGGAACAATCTCCTGCTGTTCACGTCCGACTGGTGCATCAACTGGGCACTGCAAAAAAACGAGGGCTTGCGCCTGAGAGAGTTTAACAAAGAATAAGGAGGACGCCGCCATGGCCGACAAGCTTGTTATTGAGATATTCAAAACCAAAAACGCCGAGGATTTCACCAAGGCGATAAGCACCCACGACTGCAAGGCCGAGGCGGGTTCTGCCGCGGCGTACACCGCCGCGCTCGCCGCCGCGCTGTGCACCCGCGCCGCCGCCCTCACCAAGGCTGCCGCAGGGGAGAATGAGCGCGTTGACTATATCCTCCGCAATGCCGACAAGCTCCGTGAGTATATGGTGCACCTCATTGATGAAGACGTGAAAAGCCGCGGCCCTCTCGCCAAGGCGCTCAAAGAGGGCGACGCCCGCCACATCGAGGCCGCGCGCCAGCCCGCCGCCTGCATCGCCAACGAGATTGTCAACATGATGGGTCAGAGCCTTGACTTCATGGCCGAGCTTGCCGAGCTTTGCCCGGCGGACGCCATGCAGTTTCTCGGCGAGGGCGCAGAGCTTGCCATAGCAAGCATCCGCGCATGCAGAATCTATCTCATCGCCATGGCCGACAAGTGCTCTGACGAAACCTATCGCTTCGTCACCCGCCGCGAAAACGAAATCGCCCTGGCCAATGCCACCGAGACCTATAATAATATAGTCGCCAAGACCGAATCGGCGATATAATCCGAATTATATTCCACTCCGGGAGGTGTTTTGATGGACAGCGGAATCGAAAGGCTGAAAGCCATGGTCGCGCAGAGCGACAATATTGTCTTTTTCGGCGGAGCGGGCGTCAGCACGGAAAGCGGCATACCCGACTTTCGCAGTGTCGACGGGCTTTATAACCAAAAATGGCGCTATCCGCCCGAAACCATATTGAGCCGCACCTTTTTTGAGCGCGACCCGGAGGAGTATTATCGCTTCCACCGCGAAAAGCTGGTCATCGACGGCGTCGCGCCCAACCGCGCGCACCTACGCCTTGCCTCGCTTGAGCGCGAGGGCAAGCTCAAGGCCGTCATCACGCAGAATATCGACGGCCTGCACCAAGCCGCCGGGAGCGAAAATGTCTTGGAGCTGCACGGCAGCATTCTGCGCGCCTATTGCTCGCGCTGCCGCAAGAGCTATCCCGCCGACGTCATCAACCACGGCGCGGGTGTGCCGCGCTGTGACTGCGGCGGCGTCATCCGCCCGGACATCGTGCTCTACGAAGAGCCGCTTAATGACGCGGTGATGATGCGCGCGATTGAGTACATACGCAGTGCCGACGTGCTCATCGTCGGCGGCACGTCGCTCAACGTCTATCCCGCCGCCGGGCTCATCAACTATTACCGGGGAAATAAGCTCGTCCTCGTCAATCTCAGCGAAACCCCGTATGACAGCTATGCCGACCTTGTCATTCATGAAAAAATCGGCGAGGTGTTCAGCCAAATATGAACGAAATAAACATCCTCGGAATCAAATATTCCGACATTGACATCACCGAAGCGGTTGAGCGCACCGTGCGCGCCATTGACGCGCGCGAGGGCGGGTATATCCTCGCGCCCGACTCCGCGCTCGTGCTTGACGCGCGCCGCAGCCGCCGCCTTATGGCCGCCGTGCGCGCCGCGCGCATGATTTTGCCGGGGGACAAGGGCGTGTTTTACGCGTCCAATATCCTCGGCCTGCCGCTGCATTACAAAATGAGCGGGGCGGACTTCGCCTCCGCGCTTTTGGCGCGCTTGGGCGCGGACGGGAAAAGCGTGTTTCTCGTCGGCGCGCGCGAAAAGAGCGTGCGCCGCGCCGCCGAGGGGCTGATTGAGCGCTTCCCCGGCGTGAAAATCGCCGGGACGGCGAGCGGTCAATTCGTCGACGACGTTGAGCTCATCGACGAGATAAACGCCGCCGCGCCGGAGCTGCTGCTTGTCTGCCTCCCGTCGCCAAGGCAAGAGCTTTGGCTGTATGAAGCCGCCGAAAGCCTCGACGTGGGCGTCGCGCTCGCGCTGGGCGCTGTGCTGGAAACGCGGCGCAAGCAGAGCTTTTTCGCCCGCCTTTTCAATGACCCCAAGCAAACCCTCAAAATTCCGAGAATGATTCTCGCGGCGCTGAAAAAGCGCATCGCCGGTTGATATAAAAGGAGAATTGCAATGCCAAAAGGAAAGCTCATCGTCTTGGAGGGGATTGACGGCAGCGGCAAATCCTCTCAGTACAAGCTCCTTTGCGAGCGAATGAAATCCGACGGAATAGACTATAATCATATTGTCTTTCCACGCTATCACGAGCCGAGCTGTGCCCTCATCAACCTCTATCTCCAAGGCAAATTCGGCTCTGACCCCAATGACGTCAACGCCTACACTGCCTCCACCTTTTACGCGGTTGACCGCTTCGCCTCGTATCGCGACGATTGGGGCGAAAAGTATGAAAACGGCGCGTTTATCATCTCGGATAGATACACCAGCTCCAACGCCGTCCATCAAGGCTCGAAGCTGCCGGAGAGCGAGCTGCCCGCCTTTTTCACTTGGCTTGCCGATTTGGAATATGACAAAATGGAGCTGCCTCGCCCCGACTTGGTCATTTATCTCGATGTCGACATTGACACCTCGCTTGCCCGCATGAAGCGCCGCCAGGACGCCACCGCCACCAAGGCCGACATCCACGAGCGCAACGTCGGCTATCTCACGCGCTGCCTCCGCACGGCGGACATTGCTGCCGATTACTTCTCGTGGACGCGCATCAAGCAAAAAATCGGCAACGTCGAGCGTAGCTTGGAAGACATCAACGACGAGATTTATTCCGCCGTTCGTGCCGTGCTTGAAAAATAAAACAGGGGCTTCATGAGAAGCCCCCGGACATTCAGCAGCAGCCGCAGCCGTTGTTGTTGTCGCAGCCGCAGCCGCAATTGGTGCCGTTGCCGCAGCCACAGCCTCCGTTGCCGTTGCAGCAGAAAAGAATGATTATCAAAATGATAATCCAAATGCAACCGTTATTGTTCCAACCGCACATTGTTTTGACCCTTTCTCCGCGCTGAGGAATATTCCTTTCGGTCCGCCCGGCGCGGCGGCGGACAAAGCATTTTCACCTTTGTTGTTTCGAGCTTTTTCTTGCTCGTGCCATATTATGCACCTCGCCCCGGCTCTGACACTCGGCGTTTTGCCCGTGTCGCGCTCGGCGGCGTCCGATGAAGCGGACGCGGCGGATAAAACTCCTCGCCGCCCCGCCTTGGAGGTATCTCATGCCCGACAATAAAAACGACAGAATAAACGACGCGCCCCGCCCCAAGCCGGGCGTCAGTCAAAATGACGCGGCGGACAACACCGCGCGCCGCCCCCGGCGCGATGCGCCGCGCCCCATGAAGGCCGTCGACAAGCTCTTGACCAATGACGCCGCCGCAAAGCGCCGCGACATCAACGACGCCGAGCTCACCGAGCGGGACTATCGCCCCGTCCGCCAAAGCCACGAATATCGCTCCGGCTGCTTGGGTGGGCTGATGTATTTTGTGTTCGTGGTGTGCGTGAGCGTGGTGCTGGCCTGTCTCGCGTGGATGGCTGCCAGTGACGCTCTCGCCCTCAACAAGGACACCTTCACCGCCGTCGTCTCTCTCCCCACGGATATTTTCGACTCCGAAACCGTTGACACCTTTGACGAATCCGGCAACAAAACCGGCACAAAGCGCGTCACCAGCGCCGACATTGACTATGTCGCCGAAGAGCTGAAGGCCGCCGGTCTCATCGAATACAAATGGCTTTTCGAGTTTTTCTGCAAAATCTCCAATGCCGACACCAAGGTCGACCCCGGCGAATATGAGCTCAGCTCCTCTTATGACTATCGCGCCCTCGTCAAGAACATGCAGGTCGGTTCGGGCGCAACCGTCACCGTCAGCGTCACCATTCCCGAAGGCTTTTCCTTGCACCAAATCTTCAAGCGCTTGGAGGAGAACAAGGTCTGCTCTTATGAAGACCTCATGGACGCCGCCGCCAATTACAGCTATAATTATGAATTCCTCGCTGGAATCCCGGAGGGCGACGCCACGCGCCTGGAGGGCTTCTTGTTCCCGGATACGTATGAATTTTACGTCGGCATGCAGGCCTCCAGCGCCATCAACAAGCTCTTGGAGAACTTCCACCACAAGATGACCGATGACCTCATCGCGCAGATGAGCGCCATGGGGCTGGATATCCGCACCGTGGTCAACATGGCCTCCCTCATCGAGCGCGAGGCCGCCAACGACAATGAGCGCGCCCTCATCGCCTCCGTCATCTATAACCGCCTTTCCGTGAGCATGCCCCTCGGCATTGACGCGTCTATACTTTATCTCTATCCCGACCATGACGGCGCGCCCACCGGCGAAATGCTCGCCGAGGACACCCCGTACAACACCCGCCTTTATAACGGTCTCCCGCCCACGCCTGTGGCCAACCCCGGCCTCGCGTCCATTCAGGCCGTCCTCGCGCCGGAAAACACCGGGTATTACTATTACGCCCTCGACACCGCCACCGGCCAACACCGCTTCTTCACCAATTCCGGCGAATTTGACGCCTTTGTCGCAACGCAGAATTATGAATAACAAGTATGAGCTTTTGTCCCCCGCCGGGGACATGGAACGGCTGATGATGTGCCTCAATTATGGGGCGGACGCCGTTTATCTTTCGGGGCGTCAGTTCGGCATGCGCGCCGCGTCCGCGGCCTTTTCCGATGAGGACATCATCCGCGCCGTCGAAACGGCGCACGGCAGGGGAGTGCGGGTGTACGTCACCTGCAACACCCTCCCACATGAGGATGAGCTTGACGCATTGAAGCGCTATCTCCCGTTTCTGCAAGAGGCGGGGGTGGACGCCCTGATAATCGCCGACCTCGGCGTGCTGGAGCTTGCCAAGCAATACGCACCCCGCGTCAAAAAGCACGTCAGCACCCAGCTCGGCGTCATCAACAGCGCCACTGCGAACGCGCTTTTCGCCCTCGGCGCGGACACCGTCGTCCTCGCGCGCGAAACCGCGCTTGAGGACATCAGGAAAATCCGCGCCAACACCCCGCCGGAGCTTAAAATCGAGGCGTTTGTCCACGGGGCGATGTGCGTGTCGTTTTCCGGCCGCTGCCTCTTGTCCAATTACCTCACCGGGCGCGACGCCAATCGCGGCCAATGCGCCCAGCCCTGCCGCTGGAAATACCACCTCGTCGAAGAAAAACGCCCCGGTGAGTATTTCGAGATCACCGAAGACGGCGGTACATATATCTTGAACTCCCGCGACATGTGCATGATCGAGCACCTGCCCGAACTCATCGACGCCGGAGTCACCAGCTTCAAAATCGAAGGCCGCATGAAATCATCCTACTATGCCGCCGTTATAACCAACGCCTATCGCCACGCGCTCGACGCCGCCATTCAAGGCCGCCCGCCCGATAAGCTCTGGGTGGACGAAACCGACATGGTCAGCCACCGCCCGTATACCACCGGCTTCTACTTCGGCCAACCGGGTCAGCACTATGCCGAGGCAAGCTATGTCACCTCGGCCGACGTCGCCGCTATTGTCGAGCAGTGCGATGAGCGCGGCAACGCCGTCTTGACCCAGCGCAACAAGTTCGCCCTCGGCGATGAGCTGGAGCTGCTCACCCCCGGCGGCGTGCCGCTCGCTTTCACGGTCACGGAGCTGAAAAACGCCGACGGCGAGGATATTGCCGACACGCGCCACGCCGCCATGCGCTTTCAAATGCCCCTGCCCGCCCACGCCCCGCCTTATTCCATA
This sequence comes from uncultured Oscillospiraceae bacterium, assembly GCA_964623675.1. GTDB lineage: Bacteria > Bacillota > Clostridia > Oscillospirales > Oscillospiraceae > Limivicinus. The sequence goes on along the minus strand of CAZUSM010000087.1, from coordinate 257 downwards.
CTGAGAAAAAGGAGATAAACGGATATGAATTGCCTCAGATGTGATACGCTCATGCAAGACCTCGGCCAACAGGAGTTTCAGCTCGGCAAACAGAGCTTTTTGTTCGGCGATTTGGACAATCTGCTTTCCGGGTCGTTCATCGCTCAGCTTTATGTCTGCCCCAAGTGCGGGAAAATCGAGTTTTTCCGCGCGAATGATGACAATACACTTTCTTTTTCGGAGAAATTAAAAAGAGATAATTCGGAGGACAAATAAAA
>CAZUSM010000086.1:0-6057 GCA_964623675.1 uncultured Oscillospiraceae bacterium | reverse complement strand
GACGTCCAGCACCCAATCCTCGCCCTCGCGCCCGATGAGCGCAAGCTCGTGAATGCAGATTCGGCGCGGCTTGCGCTCGACCGTTCCCCCGGCGCGGGCAATGTCATAAAGCCGCTTGCCCTTGACCTTGATGGCCGAATACATCGGCGGGAGCTGCTCCTGCTCGCCGACGAAGTCGGCGAGCACGGCGCGCAGGGCGTCCTCCGTCACGGCGGAGGCATCCTGCCGGGAGATAACCGCGCCGGTGGTGTCCTGCGTGTCGGTGACAAGGCCGAGGCGCAAATGCGCCGTGTAGCGCTTGTCATGCCCCTCGGCAAACTGCACCGCGCGCGTCGCGCGCCCGACGAACACCGTCAACAGCCCCGTTGCCATGGGGTCGAGCGTCCCGGCGTGGCCGATGCGCCGCTCGTGCAGCACGCCCTTGAGCTTGACCACGACGTCGTTGCTTGTCCAGCCCGAGGGCTTGTCGATGAGGAGAATGCCGTTCATTTCCAAACCTCGTCAATCACGTCCAGCAGCATTTGGCACACGCTTTGCGGTGTGCCGGTGATGGTGCACCCGGCGGCGAGGGCGTGTCCGCCGCCGCCGAAAACGGCGCAAATTTCGCCGGAGTTGACCTTCTCGGTCGAGCGCAGAGAGAGGCGGCAGGTGCCGTCTTTCTGCTCGCGTATGGTTATGCTCAGCTCACAGCCCTCGGCGCGCCCGGCGAGAGAGGCGATGTCGTCCATGTCCGCCTCGCCCACGCCGCTTTGGGCGAGCATGTCCAGCGTGATCTCCGCCACGGCGATTTGCCCGCCGCGATAATAGGCGAGAGAGCTGTATATAAGCCCCTCCAGCTTCAGCCGCGCGGGGGACGCCTTGCGGAAAAAGCGCATGTTGATTCCCGCATTGTCCGCGCCGAAGCGCAGAAGCTCCGCCGCCGCGCGAAAGGCGGGGGCGTTGGTGTTGGCATATTTGAAGCAGCCGTTGTCGGTGGAAAGCGCCATGTACAACAGTGTCGCCTCGTCCTTGGTGACGTTGCCGCGCAGCGCCTTGATGAGCTCCAGCACTATCTCCCCGCAGGACGAGCGCTCGTCGCACAGCAAAAGCGCCTCGGCATAGCGGGAGTTTGAGGGGTGATGGTCGATGCAAAGCTGCACCGCGCCGTCAAAGCCCGGCGTGAAAAGCCCCTCGGTGGCAATGTCCACGGCGATGACGAACGCCGGGACGAACCCCTCCGGCGCGAGATAGCCCTCGGCGTAGGGGGCGAGGAGAGTGGTGAGGTCGGCATTGGGCATGAGATAGGCCGTTTTGCCCGCGCGGCGCAAGGCCGAGCACAGCGCCGAGGCGCTGCCCACCGTGTCCCCGTCGGGGTTTTTGTGCGTGAGAATGAGATATTTGTCGTGCTTTTTCAAAAGCTCCGCGCAATCTTTAACTGTCATTTTATCACACCTTATTCGTCGCGGCTGTCGCCGTCGGCGGTGATGTCAAGCGCGCTTATCACTTCGTTTATGTGCGCGCCGTACTCGATGCTGTGGTCAATTTCAAAAACCAACTCCGGCGTGTAGCGGAGGTTGAGCGCGTTGCCCAGCTCGCGGCGAAGCCACCCGGCGGCGGACTTGACGCCGCGCTTGAACTCCTTTTCGTCCTGCATGCCCATCACCGAAAGCCAAATCTTTGAATAGCGCAAATCGCCCGTGGTCTCCACGCGCGTCACGCTTATCATGCCCTGCTGCACGCGCGGGTCTTTCACCTCGCGCAGGAGCTTCGACAGGGCAAACTGAATGTCGTCGTTGGTTCTTGCAAGCTTGTTTGATGCCATAATTCTTTCCTCGCGGCAAAAAAGGGGCTGTGCCGCGTGAAAGCCTCACGCGGCGCGACCCCTCGTTGCTCCATTTCTTTTACTGATTTATCTGCTCCATCACGAAGCACTCGATAACGTCGCCGACCTTGATGTCGTTGAATTTTTCCACCTGCATGCCGCATTCATAGCCGGAGGCGACTTCCTTGACGTCGTCCTTGAAGCGGCGCAGAGAGGCGAGGTCGCCCTCGTGAATGACGATGTTGTCGCGCAGCACGCGCACCTGGCAGCCGCGCTGAATCTTGCCGTCGGTGCAGTAGCAGCCGCACACCGTGCCCACCTTGGACACCTTGTACGTCTCGCGAACCTCGGCGTGGCCGATGATGGCCTCTTTGAACTTCGGGGCGAGCATGCCCTTCATGGCGGCCTCAATCTCGTTGATGCAGTCATAGATGACGCGGTACATGCGCATGTCGACGTGGCTTCTCGCGGCCGAGTCGCGCGCGGCGTTGTCCGGGCGGACGTTGAAGCCCACGATTATCGCGCCGGAGGTCGCCGCGAGCATGACGTCGGACTCGTTTATCGCGCCCACGGCGCTGTGGATGACCTTTACGCGCACTTCTTCGTTGGATATCTTTTCGAGAGATGCCTTGACCGCCTCGGCAGAGCCCTGCACGTCGGCCTTGACGATGATGTTGAGCGTCTTCATCTCGCCGGCCTGAATCTGGCTGAACAGGTCTTCGAGGCTGACCTTCTTCGTCCCGCCGAGGGTGTTGTTCATCTGCTGGACGCGGCGCTCCTCGGCCAGCTCTCTGGCCATGCGCTCGTCGGCCACGGCGTTGAACACGTCGCCCGCGCTGGGCACTTCGGAAAGGCCGGAGATTTCAACCGGGGTGGACGGGCCGGCCTCGGTGACGCGCTGACCCTTGTCGTTTATCATCGTGCGCACACGGCCCACGCTCGTCCCGGCGATGATGATGTCGCCGAGGTGGAGAGTGCCGTTTTGCACGAGAACGGTCATGATCGGGCCGCGACCCTTGTCCAGACGCGCCTCGATGACCGTGCCGCGCGCGGCGCGGTTGGGGTTGGCCTTGAGCTCCTGAACCTCGGCAAGTACGACGAGGTTTTCAAGCAGGTTGTCGATGCCCATGCCGGTCTTGGCGGAGATGGGGCAAATAATCGTGTCGCCGCCCCACTCCTCGCTGACGAGGTCATACTCGGTGAGCTGCTGCTTGATGCGTTCGGGGTTTGCGCCCACGGTGTCCATCTTGTTGATCGCGACGACCACGGGGATGTTCGCGGCCTTGGCGTGGTTGATGCTTTCAATGGTCTGCGGCATGATGCCGTCATCCGCCGCCACGACGAGAATGGCAATGTCCGTCACCATCGCGCCGCGGGCGCGCATGGAGGTGAACGCCTCATGACCCGGCGTGTCGAGGAAGGTGATGGGGCTGCCGTTGATTTCGACGGTGTAAGCGCCGATGTGCTGGGTGATGCCGCCGGCCTCGCCGGAGACGACGTTGGCATGGCGGATATAGTCAAGGGTGGAGGTCTTGCCGTGGTCAACGTGACCCATCACGACCACGACTGGCGCGCGGGGGACGAGATCCTCCGGCTTATCCTCATGGTCGTCGATGAGGCGCTCTTCCACCGTGACTATGACTTCTTTTTCGACCTTGCAGCCGAGCTCCATGGCCACCAGCGCGGCGGTGTCATAGTCGATTATCTCCGAAACGGACGCGAACACGCCGAGCTTGAACAGCTGCTTTATCACCTCGGAGGCGGTCTTCTTCATGCGCGAGGCGAGGTCGCCCACGCTGATTTCATCCGGAATCTGAACCTTCAGCTGCTGCTTCTTGGCGATTTCAAGCTGGAGCTTATTCATCTTGTCGCGCTCTTCCTGGCGGCGCTTGGCCGAGGCGAGCTGCGGGCTCTGCCGCTGCTTGGACTTGCTTTGAATCTTCTCCTTGTTGCCGCGGCGAAGAGTGCTGTCCTTGGCCTTCATTCCGGCCATATCCTCAAACTTTTCGTTGTACTTTTCGATGTTGACCGCCGCGCCGCCGCGAGTGTCGACAACGCGCTTTTCCGCGACCTGGCGCGGGGTGTGCGGCTTGTCGGGCTTGGCGGCCTTTTGCGCCTGCGGCTGGGGCTGGGCGGGGGCGCTCGGCGCGCTCTTGGCCGCGCCCTGCTGCGCCGGGGCGGCGGGCTTCGCCGCCGATTTTTCGCCCTCGGCGGGCTTGACCTCGGCCGGTTTCGCCGCGGCCTTGGCGGCCTCTTCGGGCTTGACGGTGAATATCTCCTCCAAGCTGGCCGCTTGGTTATTCTGCGTCATATATGCAAAGATGACGTCAAGCTCGTTGTTTTCAAGAACCTGCATGTGGTTTTTCGGCGTCGTGGCATAGTCGGTGAGAATCTGTGTGATGACCTTGGTCGCCACGTTGAAATCCTTTGCCACCTCATGCACCCTGTATTTTATCATGCTCATACGTCAGTCCTCCTTTTTCCGTTCCTCTTATTCCTTTGGTGCGCCGCGGCTTCGCTTTTGCGGCGTTCGGCCTTTTCAAAGCGCCCGGCAAGCTCCTCGGCGACGGGGCTGTACTCCTCGCCGTATTCCTGCGCGAGTGACTTTGCAAAGGCATTTGCAAAGCCGATGTCGGTGATTGCGGCCATTGAGCAGCCGTTCACGCCGACGTGGGAGGAAATCTCCTCCTTTGAAAACGGCAGGCGCGTCATCACCACGCTGCGCCCGTGCACAAAGCCCTTTGCGCGGCCGAGCGCGTTGTCTGACGCATCCCGCGCCAGCACAAGGATTTTCGCCTTGCCCGCACGGCAGGCCGCCCCCGCGTTCGTCTCGCCTATGGCGACGGCGTTCGCCCGGCGCATAAGGCCGAGCATGTTCAAAAGTCTTTCACTCATTCGCCGGCCTCCATCTGCTCGTTGAGCCTTTCGTATACCTCTCCGGGTATCTGCGCGGAAAACGCCTTTTCCAGCGCGCGCGCCTTTATCGCCTTTTTCAGGCACTGCGCGTCGCGGCACACATAAGCGCCCCGCCCCGCCGCCTTGCCCTTGAAATCAAGGCTTATCTCGCCCTCCGGCGAGCGCACCACGCGGATAAGCTCGCGCTTGGGCTTCATTTCGCGGCAGCCGAGGCATTGCCGCAACGGTATTTTCTTTTGCACTGCTGCCGCCTCCTTTCCCAATCCGGCCTTTTAAGCCTCGGATTCGGGCTTGATGTCGATTTTATAGCCGGTCAGCTTGGCCGCGAGACGGGCGTTCTGACCCTCTTTGCCGATGGCGAGGGAAAGCTGAGCGTCGGGCACGATGACGCGGCAGCTTTTGCCGTCCTCCAGCATCGTCACGCTCACAACCTCCGACGGGGACAGCGCCGCGGCGATGTACTCTTCCGGGCTTTCGCTGTACTTGACGATGTCGATTTTCTCGCCGTTGAGCTCGTTGACGATGCCGGCCACGCGCCCGCCCTTCGGGCCGACGCAAGAGCCGATGGGGTCGATTTCGGGGTCATCCGACCACACGGCCATCTTGGTGCGGCTGCCGGCCTCGCGCGCGATGGACTTTATCTCCACCGTGCCGTCGTAAATCTCCGGCACTTCCAGCTCAAAAAGGCGCTTGACGAGGCCGGGGTGGGTGCGGCTGATGAGCACCTGCGGCCCGCGCGTGGAGTTGCGGACTTCCACGACGTAAACCTTGATGCGGTCGCCCTCGGTCAGCTCCTCGTTCTTTATCCGCTCGTTGGCGGAGAGCATGGCCTCGGTGAACTCGCTGTTGGAGGCGATGCGGATGGACACCGCGCCGTTTCTCGGCTCGATGTGGGACACGATGCCGGTGAGGATTTCGTGCTCTTTGGAGGTGAACTCCTCGTAGATTATGCCGCGCTCGGCCTCGCGTATGCCCTGAATGATGACCTGCTTTGCCGACTGGGCGGCGATGCGGCCGAATTTCTTGGTCTCCACCGGGATGGGCAGCATGTCGCCGAGCTTGGCGCGGCGGCTGACCTTCTTGGCCGCTTCGAGGTTTATCTCGTGCGAGGGGTCTTCCACCTCGTTGACGACGGCCTTGACCACGTTCATTTCAACGCGCTTGTTGTCCTCGTCCAGTATCACCTCGACATTGTCCTCGCATTCGGGATTGTCGCGGCGGAAGGCGGCCAGCATGGCCTGCTTGATCTTGTCGTACATATATCCGCGGGGGATACCCTTTTCTTTTTCGATATCCTCGATGGCTTCAAAAAATTCTGCGTTCATCACATTTTCTCCATT
>CAZUSM010000085.1:0-6229 GCA_964623675.1 uncultured Oscillospiraceae bacterium | reverse complement strand
CATCCATGAGCTTGGCGGGCGCGAAAAAGTCAATGCGCGTGTGCACTGTCAGCCAAAACAGCCCCTTCGCCGCCATGGCCGCGCCGCCCACGCCGATTTCCTCGGCATGCTGCACGGCGAGACTTTGCATCAGCGTGAACGCGCCCAGCGGCGTCAGCCGCCCTGCCTGACCGCAGCAGTCAGGCGCGAGGACAAAGGCTTGCTTGAATTCACTTTTCGGCATAATATCGGCCTCCGTAGCAGTATTCTTGCCCCCATTATAACGCCGATGCCCCTCCATTTTCAAGACCGGGGACGAAAAAACCGTCCGGGAACGTCCCGAACGGTTTTTATGCACCTCAGCCCTGCGCGACTTGCTTGCGGCGGAGGCTGAGATTGTCGGCAATCATGGCGATGAACTCGGAGTTTGTGGGCTTGCCCTTGATGTTGGAAACCGTGTAGCCGAAGAAGCGCTGGAGCGTTTCAATGTCGCCGCGATCCCACGCCACCTCGATGGCGTGGCGTATGGCGCGCTCAACGCGCGAGGGCGTGGTGCTGAACTTGCGGGCGACCTCCGGATAGAGCACCTTGGTCACGGCGTTTATCATGTCCATGTCGTTGATGGTGAGGATGATGGCCTCGCGCAGATATTGATAGCCCTTGATGTGCGCGGGCACGCCGATTTCGTGGATGATGTCCGTGACGACGCTTTCGAGGTTGGCGTCCTCCTGCGTGCGCCGGGGTGCGGCTGCCGGGCGGCAGTCGTAGGCCGCGCCCGCCGCGGCGGCGCGCGCCGTGCCCGCAACCTGCCGCATGCGCGTCAAAAGCGTGGCTGCGTCGCAGGGCTTGGTGATGAAAAAGTCAGCCCCGGCCTCGGAACAGGCCGAAACGACGTTGTTGTTGATGAAGCCCGAAAGCACGATGACGCTCGGCTTGCACCCGGTCTCCGGCATGCGCCGGAGAACCTCCAGCCCGTCCAGCTTCGGCAGCACCAGCTCCAAAAGCACGAGATCCGGCTTGTGCTCGGCCACGGCGGACAGCGCCTGCGCCCCGTCGGTCGCGGTGGCGACAAGCTGCATGTCCGGCTCGGCGGCCATCATTCTTTCCAGCGTTTTGCAGAATTCGAGGTTTGAGTCTGCGGCGAGAATGCGGATTTTGGTTTCCATAATTCTTTTCCTCCCAAATGCGCGGTGCGGTATGCGCTGTATTTAAAAGCAGTTTTCACCGTCTTGTCGAAGTAAATTTACCATAGTTGACACACTTAGAACAACAGAAAAACGTCGAAAAATATAATGAACTTGTTGACATAATACACTACATATCGACACCTAGCAAGAGCATTCGACAATATTAGTAAAAATATTTGTGCCCCCAATGTCGAAGCGTGTCGAAAAGGATAAAAAAGGGAGGAAAAATTATTGCTCAGGGGTTGCCGTAGAGCAGTTCAAAGCTGGAATAGTGGTCGGAGGTGTAATAGATGAGGCCGTCGTTTGAAAACACGAGGCGCTCCGCGCCGCGTGAGTCGGCGGACAGGGTGTTGATGTCGCACTCGGTCCACTCGCGGCCGTCCTTTTCGGGCAAAAGACCCTCATAGTTGCCGAAGCGGCTGCCGCCGATGCATTTGCCGGGGCAGTATTTTTCAACGCTCCCGCCGCTCCAGCCGGCTTTCTCGGCCTCGGATTTGGTGATGTAATTGTCCGGCAGGCGGCCGAAGGTGTGGATGAACAGCGCGACCTCGTCCTTGGAGTCATAGCTGCCGTGCTCGTCGAGCGCGTCGGCGGCGGCCTCGCCGTCCACGTCCGTGTCTGCGACGTCAACGTCGGGGACGGTGAACACGCTCTCGGCCTCGACGGTGGTGAAGGCGACGGGTTCAAAGTCGCTCTCCCCGCCATTGAAATAGTACGTGCCGAAGACGAACACGGCGGCGAGAATGAGTATAACTGCGCGTAAAAGGCGTTTGTTTTTCATGGCGTGTCTCCTTTTATGTATAAAGCACTATGATGATACCACGTAATTGTGAAAAAATGAAGAATTATTTGCGTTTTGCGGTTGACAAGGGGAAAATTGCTGATATAATGAACGCCGTAAAATATAATACCTTATCAAGAGCGGTGGAGGGAACGGCCCTGTGAAGCCCGGCAACCTGCGTAAGCAAGGTGCTAAATCCGGCGGTGACGAAAGATGAGGCTTTGTTTTGTGCTGTTCCGCCGGAGGGCGGAATTTTTCTTTGCGCTTTTGCGCCGCCGCTGCCGCCGCCGATGAACATTCAGAGAGGAGAACACACATGAACCGCCATTATCTTTTCACTTCCGAGTCCGTCACCGAGGGGCATCCCGACAAAATATGTGACCAAATTTCCGACGCCGTGCTCGACGCCATTCTCGCCGCTGACCCCGACGGCCGCGTCGCCTGCGAGACGACCGCCTCCACCGGCCTCATTCATATCATGGGCGAAATCAGCACCAAGTGCTATGTCGACATTCCCAAGCTCACCCGCGAGGTCGTGCGCGAAATCGGCTATGACCGCTCCAAGTACGGCTTTGACTGCGACACCTGCGGCATCATCACCAACATCGACGAGCAGTCCGGCGACATCGCCCTCGGCGTTGACCGTTCGCTGGAGACAAAGACCGGCGAGGACGCCGAGCTTCAAAACGGCGCGGGCGATCAGGGTATGATGTTCGGCTATGCCTGCGACGAGACGCCGGAGCTTATGCCCCTGCCCATCTCGCTGGCGCACAAGCTGGCCAAGCGCCTCACCGACGTGAGAAAGCAGGGGCTGGTGAGCTACCTGCGCCCCGACGGCAAGACCCAGGTCACGGTCGAGTATGACGAAAACCGCCGCCCCGTGCGCGTGGACACCGTCGTCATCTCCACCCAGCACGCCCCCGACGCCGAGCTGGACACCATCCGCCGCGACATGATTGAGCTTGTCATCAAGCCCATCATTCCCGCAGAACTGCTCGATGAGAACACCAAGTACTTCGTCAACCCCACCGGCCGCTTCGTCATCGGCGGCCCGCAGGGCGACAGCGGCCTGACCGGCCGCAAGATAATCGTGGACACCTACGGCGGCTATGCGCCCCACGGCGGCGGCGCCTTCTCCGGCAAAGACCCCACCAAGGTCGACCGCTCGGCGGCCTACGCCGCGCGCTACATCGCCAAGAACGTCGTCGCGGCCAAGCTCGCCTCGCGCTGCCAGGTGCAGTTGGCCTACGCCATCGGCGTGGCCAAGCCCGTGAGTGTGCTGGTTGAGACCTTCGGCACGGGCAAGGTGGACGATTTCGCGCTTGCCGAGGCGGTCAACAAGGTGTTCGACCTGCGCCCGACGGCGATAATCCGCGAGCTCGACCTGAAAAAGCCCATCTACCGCCAGCTCGCCGCCTACGGCCACATGGGCCGCGAAGACCTCGGCGTCCGCTGGGAAGACACCGACAAGGTGGACGAGTTGATAGCGGCGTTGAAGTGAGATAAAAAGCCAATGTACCCCCGGTGGGAACGCGTTTGCCTTCCCACCGGGGGTTGATGTGTTTTGTGGGGGCTGTCCGCATGTTACCGGACTTAGATAGCGAATATATATTTGCTATCTCATTTGCGCTCAAGAAATAAGGCTTGACGAGAAAGCATGAGTGTGCTGCTCTGCAAATAGTAATATTGCTGAGGAATTTGGACTTCGGATTATCTCCGTATGAGCCAATTATGTCCTCGACAATATTTTTTGCCTATATCATTAAAAAACTCCGGTTTATTACAAGGTCCCACCCCGTGGGGGGGTGGGACCTTGTAAACATCGTCGAAAAGTCCGAAACAAAAGAAGAACTTTTGAAAGAGCTTGACAGACTATTAAAAAAGTGCCCCAGTAACCTTGTAACGAAACTGGGGGTCGGGAGGGAACACCGCCCCCTCCCGGCAACCCCCATTATAAAAGATGGCGGCGAAAAAATCAAGAGAAAATCGCAAATACATGATAACCGAGCAGACGATTTCAACGAAGTGCACCACGCTGACTATGCCGGGGACAGTCGGTATAGCAATTGTATTCCATTGTTGACAATGACGGCGGTGGATAGTGTGCTTTTCTGAAAGGATGCTTCACAAAAACACAACACTCCCGGTTTCTTTGCCGTCGACGGCGTAATTGAACAGGGTGGCTTTGTTCATTGCCGCGAAGTAATCGCCGAACTCGTATTCGTCTGCATAGTGCTGTTCTATCAGCCGCAGAGTCTTGTCCAGCTGAAGCATGGCCGCGAATTCGTGCTTGCAGTTGTAGCTGCAAAAGCAGGAGCAAACAAGATTGGCTATTTCGCCGTCGCGATACTCAAATTCAACCTCGTAGTTTTCGCCGCCCTCGACAATTGCGTAGCCCTGTGTGCCGTCGATGCAGATATACTTGACCCTGTTCTGCAGGTAATAATTGTGGCCGCGCTCCGCAATCTCCTCGCTTATATTCAGCCCGTCGAAATCACCCAGCAGGAATGAACTGCCGTCGCATGCGCTTACGAACTCGTCGTCTTCCGTCGTCGGCGCGTTGAACCACGCCGCAACCTTGCCGCGCGGAAGGGTCGAACGGTCAAAGGTCACAAAGTGGCTGCCCGCTATAAACAGCTGGCCGCTGACGCTCGTGTCCAGCACGGCAATGACGCGCTTGTAGTCGGCCAGCTTGATTTTGAAGTTGTAGTTGACCTCCATGACGCGGCCGAGCATGCCCTCCAGCTTGCCGTCCACGTACACCTTGTCACCGGGGTGCAGGTCGAAGCGGTCATTGTAATACGCCAGCGTCATGCCGCGCCCGGCGAAATAAACCTGCACCACCGACTTTCGGGCCTCCGCTGTCGGCTGCGGGACATTGCATATAGCGGTGCCCTTTTCTTCGGGGTACTCCGTCGCAAATCCAATCTTGAACGCCATAATCCGCGCCTCCTTGAATACATTTTTCCTTTGTGCCCTCATTCTATCACGTACCCTGTCCGATAAAACGGACTTTGCTGCTTGCGCATATAAAAGCAGGAAGCAACCCGGCGCGGGTTGCTTCCTGCATATAATGAGCTTGATTTAAGATTTTAAGCGTCCTTAGACGCGGTCAACCGTTTGATAGTCAGCGCGAGAGAAGCCAAAGACAGGAAAAGATTGATAACGGAGAGCACCAAGGACAGATTTTTGCGTTTGTTCATAGTCTTTCCGGCAAGGCGTGACCGGTTTTGTGTAAAGTGTTCGTTTCCACCCTGCCATTTTCCTCCTTTCTCAATGCCAGTATAGCATCAATACCCTCGCGCGTCAAGCCGCCCCGCAAGTCAAATCGCGCCGAACAGCCAATACACTAGGCCGTATATCACGCTTGCGCTGATGCCGTAGACTATCACCGGGCCTGCTATGCTGAACATTTTCACCGCCGTGCCCGTGACGAAGCCCTCGGTTTTGAACTCCAGCGCGGGCGACACGACCGAGTTTGCAAACCCGGTTATCGGCACGAGCGTCCCCGCCCCGGCAAAGCGCGCGAGCTTGTCGTACACGCCGAGGCCGGTCAGCGCCGCCCCGATGAACACCAGCGTCATCGAGCACGCGGTCGCCGCGTCTGCCTCGCTCAGCCCAGCCATGCCCCACAGCGACAGTATGAGCTGCCCCAGCGCGCACACGCACCCGCCCGACACAAACGCGCGCAGCAGGTTGCGCCCCGTGCGCGAGCGCGGCGCGTGCTGCTCGGCAAATTGCTTGTATTCCTCGTTTGTCATGTTCATGCGGCTTGTTTCTCCCTTGCGTCGCGCCGCGCCGAGTGCCCGGCGGCGCGTGATTATTCCGTGTTTATAACTTTTGCGAAAAAACGAAAAATATTCCTTGACTTTATCGCACTTGTGAATTATAATATTCAAGCTGACAATTTGATATTGTCCATTTCGAGCACACGGAGAAGTCGCGTAGTTGGTCGAGCGCGCACGATTGGAAATCGTGTATACCCCATAAGGGTATCAAGGGTTCGAATCCCTTCTTCTCCGCCACGTCAGAGCCGATTCCGCTCTGCTCAAAAAGCGGCAACTCGCAAGAGTTGTCGCTTTTTTCGTCTGAGCTACATCGCTTTTCCTCTCCGAATCAAACCCACTTCGTTGGGCTTTGATTCGGTTCATATATGTAGTGGAGGGTGTCTTTTGCTTTTAGCCCCCGCGCTTGCTTTTGCAAGTGCGGGGGCGGCGTTTTGCTTTATTTAGGCTCCATGTCAATAGTTGGGGTAGAGGAAAAATAGAAAGAAATAAGACCC
>CAZUSM010000084.1:0-6286 GCA_964623675.1 uncultured Oscillospiraceae bacterium | reverse complement strand
AAGCGCACGGTGCTGGGCATGGGGTGGAGTATACTTTCGCCCCTGCTCACGCTGCTTATAATGAGAATAGTGTTCACCGAGTTTTTCGGGCGCACGGTCGAGCATTACACCACCTATCTTTTCGCCGGAAACCTTGTCTTTTCGTTTTTCAAGGAGTCGACAAAGGGCGGCATGAATGCCCTCATGTCCAACAAGCACATTTTCACGAAAATCAACGTGCCGAAGTATATATTCCTGCTCACGAAAAATGTTTCGGCGGTGATAAACTTCGCGATAACGCTGGCGGTTTTTTTCCTCTTTGCGGCGTTTGACGGCATTCATTTTTCGTGGCGATTTGTCACGCTAATTTATCCCATTTCGTGCCTTGTCCTGTTCAACATCGGCGTCGGGCTTGTTCTCTCCGCCATGTTCGTCTTTTTCCGCGACACGTCGTATCTTTATGACCTGTTCACCCTGCTTTTGATGTACATGTCCGCGATATTTTATTCCGTGGACAAGTACTCTCCCTTGAAGCAACGGCTGTTTTTGTGCAACCCCGTCTACTGCGTGATAAAATACGTGCGCCTCGTGGTGATTGACGGCACAGTGCCGTCCTTGGCGTTCCACGCGCTGATTCTGTTCTATGCCGTGGCTGCCTTGTTTGTCGGTGGACTCATCTACAAAAAGAAGAACCACCAGTTCCTCTATTATGTCTGAGGAGGGACGCGATAATGGCAATTATTAAAGCGGAAAACGTTTCGATTAAGTACATTACCGGCGATTTCAAGGACATTGGCTTGAAAGAATACGTTGTGCGCAAGCTCAGCGGCAATTACCATGTTACGGAGTTTTGGGCAGATCGCAATGTCAGCTTTGAGCTTGAACGCGGTGACATGCTGGGCATAATCGGCACGAATGGCGCGGGCAAATCCACACTGTTGAAAGCCGTGTCGGGCATAATGGTGCCGACCGAGGGGCGCATCACGGTCAAGGGCAAGGTCGCCGCACTTTTGGAGCTGACCAGCGGCTTTGATGGTGATTTGACCGTCAAAGAGAACACCTACCTCCGCGGCGCACTCTTGGGCTACACGCGCAAGTTCATGGACGAGAAGTACGACGATATCATCGGATTTGCTGAGTTGGAGGAGTTTCAGGACAGGCCGTTCAAGCAGCTTTCCTCCGGCATGAAAAGCCGCCTCGCGTTTTCGATTGCGAGCCTTGTCAACCCGGACATTCTGATTCTTGATGAGGTCTTGTCCGTCGGCGACGGCTCGTTTCGCGAAAAAAGCGGCAACAAAATGCGCGAGATTCTCGCCGGCGGCGTGACCGGCATCCTCGTCTCCCACTCGCTCGGCCAAGTCCGTGAGCTGTGCAACAAAGTCCTCTGGCTCGACCACGGCAACCAAATCGCCTTCGGCGAGACGAAAGAAATCTGCGACAAATACGAAGCGTTCCTGAAAGAAAACGCCGTCAAAAAGCGCTGAAAAACAGCGGTATAAATCACAAGCATTCGTGATTTATACCGCTGTTGGCATTCAAATATCAAGACTGAAGCGCCCCCTCATTCCCCATCACTCAACCGATATATATGATAATAGCAGTTGTCGCCGGGGACGATGCTTGCCCAGGCGTAGCCGTGGTCCTCAAGCGCGCCGGTGGAGGCGGTGGCGTCGGAGATGACGACGAATTCGCAGTCGGCCTCGCGCGCCTTTTCGCCGGTCGTGTCGAGGTCGAGAACGCCGTCATCGTCATACATGAACTCGGTTTTGTGCTGGTAGGGGGTGAGGATGAGCGCGTTGTATTCCCGCGTCCAGAAGAACAGGTTTTTCGGCACGAGCACGCGCACCTCGCGCTCGCCGGCGATGTCATAAATCCTGTCGCAGACCTGCTTTGCGCCGGGGATGAGCTTTTCGGCGTTTTCCGCGCGTTGGAACGATATCCCCGCGACGTTGCCGTCGCTCATCAGCAGCAGCGTCCCGACCATGGCCGCGATGACCACGGCCTTTTTCCACCGCGCATTGAGCGCGCACAGCGCGCGAATCACGCAGTAAACGAACACCCCGCCCATCGGCAGCGGCCAAAACACGCGCACAACGCGCTCCGGGTCGCCCATGATTTTTATCATATAATGAATGAACACGGGGTTGAAAATGAACAGGCACAGTATCAGCGAGGGATAGACCAAATACTGCCGCGCGCGGTCATCCTCGCGCGAGGGCGAGAGAAGCAGATAGAGACAGCAGAGCGCAAACGGGATGAAAAGCCGCCCGTCGAGAGTGCCGAGGCGGTAAACGCTCATGGTTTCGTCGAGTATAACCTTCAGGCTTTCAAGCATCGTGCGCCCCTCCTCACATCATGAAATGCGCCGCCATCAGCGCGAGACTGGGCGTGGCGGCCAGCGCCAAGCGCCATATCCAGCCGAGCGAGCGCGTGCGAACCACGTGCACAAGCCCCCAACAGCCCAAGAACATCAGGCTCATTTCCGCGCTGCTGGACGCGACCATGCA
The DNA here is from genome assembly GCA_964623675.1 of uncultured Oscillospiraceae bacterium. Taxonomy (GTDB): domain Bacteria; phylum Bacillota; class Clostridia; order Oscillospirales; family Oscillospiraceae; genus Limivicinus. Next base: position 3,800 of record CAZUSM010000084.1, on the reverse strand, counting down.
CCCCGCGACGTTGGCCAAAAACACGCCCAGCCACAAAAGCCGCCGCCGCTTCGCGTCCCGCTCGTCTTCAATGAGCAGGAAAAAGTACAGCGCCACGGGGCAGATTATGCTCGGCCCGAACGCCTTGCCCATCCACGGATAGCAGATGATCCACGTGTAGCGCAGATTCATCGCCACGCCGCAGATTTCAAAAAACACGCTCAGCAGCAATAGCGCGAGAAACGCCTTCTCCCGCTCGCCCTTGAAAAAGAACGCCACAAGCCGGTAAACCACATAGTAAAACAGCACTATTATGAACCCCGGCAGCACCGTGCGCGAAAGCACCAGCGCCGTGAACGAGAACACCTTCGCCAGCGCCGCGAGGAACAGCGGCCACGGCGAAAACACGTAAGAGAGGTACGACCCCATCTCCTCGAAGTAGTTCAGCGCGAAGCCCGTGGTGGGGTCGGTGCGCATGACGTCGTCGGTGTACATCGCGGTGTTCGCGATGCCGAGATACCACGCGTCGTCAATGTTCCACGTGCCGCCGCCGAGGGTGGTGCGCAGAATCTGCCACAGCACCACAAGCGCCGTCAGCGCGAGATAAACCCACTCCCGCCGCGTCAGCGTCGTCTTTTCGCGCGGTGCGGAGGGGGTGTTATACCGCAGCAGATACCCGATGAGCGCCAAGGCCGTCGACAGCGTGAAAAACACCGCCGTCATCATGGAAAACGACCAACCCATCACGAAAAACGGCAGATAAACCGCCTCAAACACCGCGAAAAACGCGCACAGGCCGAAAAGGTACACAAGCCCGCGGTCAAACCCGGCCTTGCGCAAAAAAACGTACCCGATGCCCAGCGGCAGCAGCACCAGCGCACACGCCAGCGCCGCCACGCGGATGATTATCCATATAATAAACGACATGAACTGTCCTCCGTGCTTGGTTTTACAAGGGGAGTATACCATATAAACCACATCAAAATCAACACACTTGAAAAAATGCCGCGCCTGCGATATTATATCATATAGAATGGAAGTAAAACGGAAGTGACAAACGTGGACAATGCGCAGTGCGTGCGCCTCGCCTCGGCGGGGGAAATGGACTTGATAAAAACCTTTGAATGCGGCCAATGCTTCCGCTGGAACACGGACGCCGACGGCGTATATACCGGCGTGGCGTTCGGCCACGCGGCGCGCGTGTGGCGCGAGGGCGACGGGCTGTATCTCGCTTCCGACGCGCCCGTGTCCCTCTGGCGCGATTATTTCGACCTTGAGCGGGATTACGGCGCGATCAGCCGCGCCTTTTCCGGCGGGGAATATCTCGACGCGTGCGTCGAGTACGGGCAGGGGATACGCATACTCCGGCAAGAGCCGTGGGAGGCGCTGTGCTCGTTCATCATCTCCCAGTGCAACAACATCAAGCGCATAAAGGGCATTGTCGAGCGCCTCTGCCGCGAGTACGGGGACGAGCTTTCGGTTGCCGGCGAGCGGTTTTACGCGTTTCCCACCGCCGCGCGCCTTGCCGCGCTCGATGAGGCCGACCTTGCCCCGCTGCGCAGCGGGTATCGCGCCGCGTATATCATCGCGGCGGCGCGCGCCGTGGCCGAGGGCGCGCTTGACCTCGACGCGCTCATCGCGGCGGACTATGCCGAGGCCAAGTCGAGCCTTCTCGCGCTCCCCGGCGTGGGTGAAAAGGTGGCCAACTGCGTGGTGCTGTTCGGTTTGCGCCACATGGAGGCGTTCCCGATTGACGTGTGGATTCGCCGCGCCCTGCGCGAGCATTTCCCACCAGACTTTGACCCCGCGAGCCTCGGCGAATACGCCGGGCTTGCCCAGCAGTACATATTCTATTACGCCCGCGAGCACGGGAAATAGGAGGGGCAGACATGCAGATAATCAAACGCATTTTCATCGGCGTTATCCTCGCCGCGCTCTTCGCGCTGGAGCTGTGGGCGCTGTCGTGGGTGGTGTGCATTCTCCTCGTCAAGTGGCCGAACGGCGGCGTGGTCTCGTGCATCACGGCGCTCGGCTTCCTCGCCATGCTCGTGCTCTATCCCGCAAAGCCGCGCCTCGGCAAGGCCGTCTGCTCTGCCGCGGGCATCGCGGCGCTTGCGGGCGTGGTGATTAACCTCGCCATCATTTTCATCTACCTGCCCCGGGCCGATTATCGCGAGGTCGACAACGGCAAGGCCGACGTCTTTGCCGACAGGCGCGTGATGCTCGTCGTGCCGCATCAGGACGATGAGATAAACCTCGCCGGTGGCGTCATCGAGGAATACATCCGCTACGGCAGCGAGGTGTACGTCGTCTACGCCACGAACGGGGATTATGGCGACCCCGCCGAGGTCAGGCTCAATGAAGCCATCAAAGCGCTGGGCACACTCGGCGTTGACGAGGAGCATATTATTTTCCTCGGCTACGGTGACGATGCCCGGACGGAGGACGGCCTGTCGATGTACAATACCGATGCCGTCGTCACGTCGAGTGCAGGGCACTCCGCGACTTATGCTCTTGACAACCACCCGCCATACCGCGAGGGCAGGGCGTATACCGCAAATAATCTCTGCGAGGATATACAGGCGGTTATCTCCGAGTACAGACCCGACGTCTTATATGCCGTCGGCTGTGACAAGCACACCGATCACACCATGGTTGCGCTGCTTTTTGACCGCGCCGTCGGAAAGCTTTTGAAAAACGGCGGCTACACGCCCGCTATATATAAGGGCTACGCCTACAGCACGGCGTACTACGCGCCGGAAGACCCGCCCACGCTCAACATCCTCAAAACGCAAGACCCCGGCGACCAGCTCAATCTCCTCGCGCCGGGCATACACGATTGGGCGCGTCGCATCAGAATGCCGATATCCGCCGCCTCGCTCTCGCGCATTCGTGAGGGCGGCCGCCTGTTCAAGGCCGCCCTTGCCCACAATTCGCAGGACGAGTCCGAGCGCTACGGCGGCATAGTGAACGGCGACAAGATTTTTTGGCAGAGGGAGAGCACCTCGCTCGGTTATATCGCCGACGTGAGCGCGTCCTCCGGCGACGGGGTGCTGTTGACGGACTTTGTCCTCGCCGACAGCGCGAACACGCGAGACCTGCCCGGCAGTGTCACGGGTGTGTGGCGCGCCGACAGCGCCGATGCCGCGCCGAGTATAAGCTTTGCCTTTGACGAGCCGCAGAATATCGCCCGCATAAAGCTCTATGACGACCCCGACCCGGAGAGTAATATTCTCGCCGCGCGCCTCACGCTCGATAACGGCGCGGAGCTCACCCTCGGTGCGCTTGCCCCCTTGGGCAGCGCGACGGAGTTTGCCGTGGGCGCGGAGAATGTCCGCTCGTTCACGCTGCATATCACGGACTTCGAGGGCGACGCGCCGGGGCTTACGGAGCTTGAGGCTTATGCCGAGCCTTACACCCCGGACGCCGATTTCATCAAGCTCATGAACGCCGACGGCGACTTTGCTTATGATTATTATATCGACCCCTCCGGCGTTGAGCGCTTCGGCATCTACAGCCACCCGCAGGCCGCCGACGACGCGCAGTATAGCGTTGAATGTATCGGCGACGGTTGCAGCGCGGTGATGGACGGCGATGAGCTTGTCGTCACCTGCCCCGTCGGCAAAAGCTGCACCGTCACAGTCACCGACGGCTACCGCACCGACACCGCCTTCTTCCGCAACAGCGGCAGCAAAGAATTTCCGTACCCTGTTCGCATGTGTGATATTGAACGTGAACTGGTGGGAATCATTAAATTGCTCTTTGAAAGCGAAGAAAACTTCGATATGTTCACAAGCCACTTCATCGAAGCCAGACAGTGG
>CAZUSM010000083.1:0-6442 GCA_964623675.1 uncultured Oscillospiraceae bacterium | reverse complement strand
GCGGCACGCTCTGCCCGTCGAGCGCGAGCGCATCGACGGCATAGCCCATGAGCGGGCAGCGCGCCGGGGATAGCCCCGCCGACGATAGCCGCCCGCCGTGCCGCCCCAAATACTCGCGCACAAGCCACTGGCCGTCAAAGCCGACGGAATACGAGCCGATGTGCTGGTTGGGAATGAGCAGATTGAGCGTGCCGCGCGCGGCGAAGATTTGGCGCAGGAGCAGATTCGCCTGCGTGACGCGCCGCCCGGTGCAAAACGGCCAGTATGAACCCACGCCCTCGCACTGCGGCGAGTCGGCGCGGCCGCGCGCGGCCGCAACCGACGGGTTTTTGTACCCCCTCGGCGACACAAGCCGCCACAGCCACGCCAGCGCCGCCGGCAGCACCTGCACCAGCCCCGCCACGCCGATGTTGGGGCATGCCGCCGTGCTCGGCGGCATGCGCACGCCGAACGAGCGCACGTCCACCGCCGTCGGCGCGCCCACAGGCGGCGCGCCGAGAGCCGCGCGCGGCAGAATCACGCGCGGATTGGGGCAGGGCTTGCCGTCGGAGTCGGGGGTGTGCTCCCACACGAGGCAGGTTGAGCCGGGCGCGCAGTCGAGATTGAAAAATTCCAACGCCGCGCCGGGGTGAATGCTCGCGCGCTCCAGCGCGGGGTTGCTGCCATAGCCGCGCTCGCCGTCGACGCGCAGAAACCAGCCGTCCTCGCCGTCGGACACCATGAGCCGTCCGCGCGCGTCGACCTCGCGCGCGGACAACACCATGTCGTCACCCAGCGGTGTGACGCCGCACTGCCCCGCGAGGGCGAGCGAAAACCGCTCGTCCGTCACCGTGGAGCGCGCCTCGGCGATTATCCCGCCCGGCGTGGGCGGGATCGGCTCGGTCATCTCGCTTTTGCCGCCGCCGGACGCGCCCTCGTGCATTATCACCGCGCCCTCGCCGTCGCCCGGCGGCGTTAGGCGCGCCACCGACGCATGACAGCACACGCGCCCGGCGCGTTCGCCCTCGTCGATGAGCACGGCGAACACGCCCTTTTTGGCCGACGGGCCGGGGTAAAGGTTATAGGCGAACACCTCGTGCGCCTGCTCGCCGCGGCAGTGCACCACGATTTGCCGCCCGGAAAAGTGCGTGTGGCGAAAGGGCGGGGCGACGTAGAATATCGCGCGGGGGGCGTAAGAGTCCCGCAGGGCGAGGGGCGGGAGCGGGCGGTGCATCAGGGCGAGCGAAAGCGCGAAGAACGCGGCGTTTTTCGGGCAGATTGCAAGGCAGGGCAGGGCGGCCTCGCCCCCGGCGGTGAAGGGCAGGAGAATCAGCTCTTGGCGCGAGAGCCATTCGAGCGTTTCCTCGCGGAGAGTTGAAAACGGATAGCCGAAGCTGTCTTGAAAGCGCGGCTTGTCGGAGGGCAGGTCGTCCCCGATGCGCATGCATGCGCCGTCGCGCCGGCGCATGTACGCCTCCGGGAAGTTGACGGAGATGCCGTTTTTGCAGCGGCACACCTCCGCCTCAGTGACCTCGCCGCGCCCCGGCACGGCGTAGCGGACTTCTGATCGCTCGCCGCCCGCGGCGGCGAGCGACGCCAGAGCCTCAACCGACGCGGGGACTTCAAGCCCCGCCGCGCGCGAAAGCGCGCCGCGCGTGTCGGCAGGGAGGGTGATGTGGGAAAGAATATGTTCAGAGTGCATGTCGTCGCTCCCGATAATCAAGTTTCTTATTATAATATGCGCCATACCGTGCGCCGGGTGAATGAGGGGGACAGGGTAAGCGCGTCCCGAAGGGCGCGCGGGGAATGGGAAGTGAAAAAGATTGAAAAAAGCGCGGAAAACGCGCAAAAAATGCCTTGACGCGGCGGTCAAGCTGTGCTATATTATGAATTACCTGTCGACTGAGAGGTCAGTTTTCGTGCGCTTTTTTGAAAAAGCGGCGGGGCGGCTTGCCGGTCACAGGGAGGCAATGCTCGGCTTGCCCGAGTAAATAAAATAGGAGGTGCCGAAAATATGGCTGCTGACGCAAGAATCAAGATCACACTCAGGTGCGACGAATGCAAGCAGAGAAACTACAACACGGTCAAGAACAAGAAGAACACTTCTGACCGTCTGGAGCGCAATAAGTATTGCCCCTTCTGCAGAAAGCACACCAAGCACGTGGAAACCAAGTAATTCTGAAAGGATGCGTGAAAATGGCTGACGAAAAGAAGACTAACTCCGCTCCTGCAAAGCCTGTCACCGCCGTCAAGAAGGACGATGCCAAGCCCGGTTTCTTCAAGAGAATCGGCAAGTGGTTCCGCGAGATGAAAAGCGAGCTGAAAAAGGTCATTTGGCCGACGCCGAAAACCCTTTTGAACAACACGCTCGTCTCCCTCGTGATGATGGTGGCTTCCGCAGTGGTTATTTGGGGCTTTGACGAGCTGGCGCAGATGCTTGTCAGGGCACTGTTTATGCTGGCGGGTTAAAGACATGGCCGAAGAAGCGAAATGGTACGTGGTTCACACGTACTCCGGTTATGAAAACGCAGTGGCGGCTGCCGTGATGAAAGCCGCCGAAAACCGCAAAATGACAGACCTGATAAGAGAGGTCAAAATCCCCTTGGAAACCGTCACCGAAATCACCGACGGCAAGGAGAAACAGGTCGAACGCAAGGTGTTTCCGGGCTATGTGCTCGTGAAGATGATCCTCACGGACGACAGCTGGCATCTTATCCACAATGTCCGCGGTGCAACGGGCTTCGTCGGCTCGGACGGCAAGGCCATCCCCCTGACGGAGCAGGAGATCTACGCCCTCGGCGTCGAACACAAGGAAATCGTTGTCGGCTATGCCCTCGGTGACGAGGTCAAGGTCAATGACGGGCCGCTTGCCGGCTTCAACGGCATTGTCGACGAGCTTGAGCCCGACAAAAACCGCGTGCGCGTGGTTGTGTCGATGTTCGGCCGCGAGACCCCGGTGGATCTCGAGCTCGACCAGGTCGAGCTGATAAAAGACTAATAAGAAAGAGGTGCTGTAAATGGCACAGAAAGTAGTAGGATACGTTAGATTCCAAGTCCCCGCCGGCAAAGCGACTCCGGCGCCCCCCGTCGGCCCGGCTCTGGGTCAGTACGGCGTTAACATCGGTCAGTTCACCAAGGACTTCAACGAGCGCACCAAGAACGATATGGGTCTTATGATCCCGGTCGTCATCACCGTGTACTCCGACCGCAGCTTCACCTTTATCACCAAGACTCCTCCTGCCGCGCTGCTCATCAAGAAGGCCTGCGGCATCGAGACCGCTTCCGGCGTCCCCCAGAAGGACAAGGTCGCGACCATCAGCAAGGAAGACGTGCGCAAGATCGCCGAGCAGAAGATGCCCGACCTCAACTGCACCGACATCGAATCCGCCATGAGCATGATAGCCGGCACTTGCCGCTCCATGGGCGTTGTCGTCGGCGACTGACAGCCGACACAGGGCTGAAAAGCCTAAACGTGGGAGGATTTATCCATCCGACTCAACCACATTTTTAGGAGGAAAACAAAGTGTTCAGAAGTAAAAACTATAAAGAGAGCTCCAAGCTCATTGATAAGCAGGCACTCTACGATCCTCAGGAAGCTCTGAGCCTCGTATGCTCTGCAAGCAAGGCCAAGTTCGACGAGACCGTCGAGCTGCACGTCAAGCTCGGCGTTGACGGCCGTCACGCCGACCAGCAGGTTCGCGGCGCCATCGTTCTCCCCAACGGCACCGGCAAGACCGTCCGCGTTCTGTGCTTCTGCAAGCCCGAACGCGTTGAAGAGGCTCTCGAAGCCGGCGCAGACTTCGCCGGCGGCATGGAGCTGGTCGAGAAGATCCAGAAAGAAAACTGGTTCGAGTTCGACACCGTCATCGCCAGCCCCGACATGATGGGCATGGTCGGCCGTCTGGGTAAGACCCTCGGCCCCAAGGGTCTCATGCCGTCCCCCAAGGCCGGCACTGTCACCCCCAACATCAAGCAGGCCATCAACGAGGCCAAGGCCGGTAAGGTCGAGTACCGCCTGGACAAGACCAACATCATCCACTGCCCCATCGGCAAGGTCAGCTTCGGCGCAGAGAAGCTGTATGAGAACTACGTCGCTCTCATCGGCGCCATCATCAAGGCCAAGCCCGCCGCCGCCAAGGGTCAGTACATCAAGTCCTGCGTCACCGCCTCCACCATGGGCCCCGGCGTGAAGATCAACGCGCAGAAGCAGCTGTAATTCAGCTTTGCACAATAAAAGTTCCGTGCCGCCCGGCACGGAACTTTTTGTATCCCCATTTCGTCATTTTTGGCAGATAGACAATTTGCGAATTATATATTATAATATAATGAAAATCAAGAAAATGAAAAGGATGTGCTGAAAATGAAAAACAAGCTCGTGGCTGTGCTTTTTATAATTGTGTTTTTGCTTTTGGTGGCGGTTATATGCTCGCTTTTGACCGACGGGCAGGACATCACCAACATAAACGACGTGCGCGTCAACGCGCCTGAGCAGACAAGCTCCGGCGTCGTCGTGCCGGTGGCGACGGAAACCCCGACGTGGGAGCTGCCCGCAGAGCCCACGCCCGAACCCACGCTGTTGCCCCTGCCGACCGTCGAGCCGACCCCGACGCCCACGCCCGAGCCCACCCCCGAACCCACTCCCACCCCCGCGCCCGTGGGCACGGTGCTCGGCATGGGCAGCTTCCAGTCCAATTCCCCCGTGGCGGGGCTGAACATCGTGGCGGACTGGACGGCGGAGACCGTGGACGACAACACCGTCGCCGTGAAGGTGACTGTGAGCACGAATTCGTACAGCCTGCACCTCGACCCCGCGCGCTCGCTGAACATCGCGCTGGGCGAGCAGTATGTGACGCTCGACGTGCCTGCGCTGACCTATGACGGCAGCACCATGGCCAAAAACGAGCTTGCCGGGACGACGTTCAACGTCTCCCTCCCCGTCGGCACGTCCAACACCTACACCCTCGCCGTCGAATGGCACTTCGGCGGGTCGTACATGAACACCCCCATCGACGTCTTCGAGTGCGGCGGGGAGATAGTTCTGGTGAGGTAAAAAGACCGCGCCGAGACGGCATACATAGAACAGCGAGGATAAACAATGCCTACGACAATTGAACTCTTTGCCGGAGCGGGCGGCCTCGCGCTCGGAATCGAGCGCGCCGGGTTTGAAACGCTTGCATGCCTTGAAATCGACAAGGACGCTTGCGCCACACTTCGCAAAAACCGCCCGGAGTGGCGGGTGACATTGTTTGCTTGGCAGTTTTGATAAAGCAGTGCAGTAAAAAGGAGTCGCTTGATACGTTATGAGATGGGATTTGAGCTTTTTAACCGAAAAGCAATTGACTGAGTTGGTGCGCGAAACCATCCGGGAATATGGGGATAAGCTCGAATCCTACGACTTGGAACGCTTTAATAAGGAACTAGTCGACCCTATAAAGCTGTTGTTCGATAAAATGGTCTATCACACAACATGGGAGGAGACTGTTAACAACGAAGTATTCCGTCAACGAAATGCAGGCAGCAGCAACTATGCCGAATTCTTTTATCGGCAAAGCTTCCGATATATCAAAAACTGCTACGTCCCAACCGACAAGAAAAAAGGTAAATGGGATGTGATATATAACGACCCCAATGGAATTATTTTGTCGGACGGAAGCCGCGTTCACACTGTGTACATTGAACTGATAAGTAACCTCAGTAAGATGAATTCAATTTCATCGGGAAAAGTTTTTATAAGAATGCAAAATCAGCTTTTGCGGGACGATGACTGCGCTTGCTTCCTTGTCGAGGCGATTGCCAAAAGGTCACAGAACGAGAAGTGGGAGACCACGGTCGACGGGCAAAAGGTGGGGCATCGGCTGATTCGCCGCGTCAGCATGGACAAGCTTTACGCCTTGGTGACGGGCGAGGATGACGCCTTTTATAAGCTGTGCATGGTTTTGCCGGGGGTCATTCAGCGCGTCGTCGAGGACAGCGGCAACGACCTTGTGCCGAAGGACACGGTGATGGACGAGCTGATAAAGCTTGCCGACGAAAGCAAAATCGAAAACTGCGACCTTGCCCTGGCTATGGCGATTTACATGCTCGGCTTTTCGAGCTACAACGGTTTTGCACGGTGATTTTATTACTTGGAGGTAACGCCACATGCGCACGGAGGAGCAGATTCGGGAGATTGTCGACACGCTGATTGCCGAGTATGAGCCGGAGTGCGCGCTGCATTGGGAGCATGACTATGAGCTTTTGTTCGCCGTGCGGCTGAGCGCGCAGTGCACCGACGAGCGCGTCAACAAGGTCACGCCGGCGCTGTTCGCGCGTTTCCCGACGCTTCAAGACTTCGCCGAGGCGGATTTGGAGGACGTGGAGGAACTGGTGCACTCGTGCGGGTTTTACCGCGCGAAAGCGCGGGACATTGTGGCGTGTGCGCAGGTGCTGCTGGAAAAGCACGGCGGGCGTGTGCCGGGGACGA
>CAZUSM010000082.1:0-6457 GCA_964623675.1 uncultured Oscillospiraceae bacterium | reverse complement strand
CCCACGGCAAGACCTATCACCTGCCCATCGGCATTTTCGACAACCGCGTGGACAAAACCTCGTTCCTCCGCGCCGACCCCGACGCCTGGGACGCCGAAAAGGTCACCGAAGTCACCGCCGCCATCCGCCAAGCCACCGACACGATGTATAAGAATTACAAGGGGTAAGCGGCGACCCCCAAGTCGGCAGTTTACAACCGGGGGTGTTAGCATAAAAATGCTGACACCCCCGGCTTATTGCACACCGGTTTTACGCCGAGAGCCGGCTTGACACGCGAAAAGATTATTCGCGCCGCGCCGGTGTGTTTATACACCATGTTAGGCGCATGGGAGTCGAACACCTGCCGCCTAACCTCGCTTTTTGCTCTTGAAGTCGCGGCGGTTTTGGTGTATAATGACTCCCGTCATTGAGTCGGCCTTTGTCGGCGCGGTATAGCCGGGTATAGCGCAGTTGGTAGCGCGGGTGGTTTGGGAGTGTTTGCCGCTCCCGCCCCGACCGGAACACCCGAAGCACGGAAATCCTTGGAACGCTCGCATTTGCGGGATTTAGCCGGCTCACAAATCCAGATCGATAATCGGCTTTGAACACAGACAGAAAAAACTTCGATTTTTGCCCACAGCGTGGTATAATGGTAAAACTAGATATCCGGGTGTAGTTCAGCTAATAGAACGCGCGGTTGGGGATCGCGAGACCGAGAGTTTGAGCTCCCCACTCCGACCAAAGTCCCTAGCAGCAATGCTCTTGGGGCTTATTCCTTGTCTATTTCTGCGCAAGGGTTAAGATGTATTGACACAAGGATAAAGGAAAAATGTTGAATTCGCTCTTTTCAACGCATGGTATGTGGGGTATAATTAATAAAAATGAAATACAATATATAACTATTTCTTCTAGTTATCAGGAGGTTGCATGTGAAAATCTTGTCCATGTTCAATAACAAGGGCGGCGTCGGAAAGTCGACCCTAGGTTTCCATCTTGGATGCGCATTGGGAGAGATCGGAAAAAGCGTTCTTCTTGTTGATTTGGATCCGCAATGTAATATGACAATCTCAGGAATGTTTGAAGAAGATTTGCATCGTATTTGGGAAGAGGAAGACCCATATATCGAAGACTACGAAGCTGCGGTTTCCCAACATGGGGAGAAACTGCTTGAAAGCCCGCGGTCTATTCATTTTCTGCTCAAACCGACAGAGGATGGCCTAAATGATTTTGTAACGTATCCGCCAGTTATCTCTCTTTTTAAGAATGTCGATTTGATTCCTGGGCGTCTTTCTCTTCATCAATATGAAAACAAAATTGCCGAAAGATGGAACGGGTTATATCAGAGCGATAATCTGGCTATTCGGACCATAACCAATATCCGAAAGATTTGCCACATATATGCAGAAAAAAACGGGTACGATTATATCCTTGTCGATACTTCTCCAAGTCTTGGAATTCTAAACAAAGTGATCATTTCCACCGTGGATGGATTTATCATTCCGGCTTTGCCAGACATGTTTAGTACATATGGTATCAGAAACATTGGAAAATCTCTGCAACAATGGCAAAAGGAATTTGAAACAATTTATCAATTAATTTCAAAAGATAAACGATCTCGTTTCCCTGAGAAATTTGTGCAATTTATGGGGTACACAATCTATAATGCAAAGAAGCAGTCAAAAAATCTAAATGAATACGATCTTGCACGTGCACATTATGCATATGCCAAGGAAATGCCTCGAATAATCGAAGAGTTCATTGTTCCACAGAACAGAGCCGCTGTTCCCAACATAATGGAACCAATCGGTGGAGCTGCCGTCATGCATTCACATAACACATTTCCGTCAGTGGCTCAGGCATTAAAGTGTCCTATGTGGCTTGTTCCAGATACCTATAAAAAGTATAAAGCCGACAATCCTACAGTATTGAGCAGCCTGTTGACCGAAGAACCGAACTCTGGCCATTTTGGAAAGTATAAAGAAACTCAAAACAATTACCGAAAATTTGCTGAAGAGTTCATCGCACGAGCGGAGGTGCTTTGAAATGACAATAGGGCTCCTCGAAAATAGAGAAATAACTGAGGTTGCCTCTGTAGACTCTGTCATCGAATTCTATCAAGATAAGCAAACACAGTTTCTGTTAGAACAGTTTCTTGTTCAAGTAAAAACTTTTTTCGAACTCAATCCAATGCTACATAAGCAGCCGTTTCCAATAGTTCATTCAATTAAGGCTCGGCTGAAGGATCCTATGCATCTTCGAGATAAATTGGAACGAAAGGCAAGTAAAGGGATAGTTGTTTCATCAAAAACGCTTTTTAAAGAAGTAAATGATTTAGCTGGGGTACGGGTACTACATCTATACCAAGATCAGTTTACTCAGATTCATTCCGAGATTATGAAGAAAATAACAGACGGAGATTGGGCCTTAGGCGAAGCTCCTAAAGCGTATACTTGGGATCCTGAAACAAAGTCATTTTTTGATAGATTAGAAATAGCAACTGAGGTTAGAGACTCTTATTATACCAGTGTTCATTATTTGGTAAAGCCTAACAATAGCAGTGATTTGTGTTGTGAGATTCAAGTACGAACCTTGTTTGAAGAAATATGGGGTGAAATAGACCATGCTATAAACTACCCTCACACAACAGACAGTGTTGCTTGTAGAGAACAACTCCGTGTTTTATCTAAGCTTGTATCCACGGGGACCAGACTATCAGATTCAATTTTCAGATCTTATAACGAGCATTTAAAAAGATCGGAGTAATTAAATATAGTTGAAAATGCATCTGAACTGAATTTATTAAACTCAGTTCAGATGCATTCCATATATTTTGGTTCTATAATAAATGTCGGGGTAAACCATGCAAGGCATGAACGTACACACAACAGTTTCATCAGTCAGCAAAAAAGAGTAGAGCATAGCGGAAAATCCAGTAAGATACATGCTTCTCACAAACACCTAAAGAGGAATCAACTAACCTCTACAAAGATGATACCGCATAATTGCTCAGATTGAAAAAGATAATCTGGAAGAGTTTAGCAAGTGAATAATAACTGCCATATTAGTATTGAATAGTCGCGACACATGCACAAATACCCAGCTACAGAACCAAATACGATAGATCTCACAATACGATGGTCAAATATCGCGGGATATATCCAGATCCGACAACATTAACTATTTACATTTTCCTAAACGTAGATATGTGTGTAATTAGCGGGACAAGCGTTTTTACGAATAGAACAGGTTTGTGCCTCGCTAATACCTCATGACCATTCGAAAGATTGCCGCTATTATCACTGAGTTCTAGAAAACTGTGTCTGCCTCATACGTGACACGCAATCTATACAGAACTTTGGCAATGCACTGCGGAATAACTCGTGTTGGGAAAACAATCAGTGATACTTTGGACTCTGCATTGGAATTGTTGGAAGGTCAAATAACTATATCCGGTGATCAGGTTTCTCTTAAATAATACCTCTACATAGATAGAATATGTCACATTGTTTCACATTCTGTACTAAGAATGCTGTTATTCGTCAAATATCCCGGACAACTAATCGTCCGGAATATTCTTATTATTGCAAATTGATGACTTGCTTAGTAGTGTTTTTAACTTGTGGCTTGCAAGCGCGCGGGAGAGATTATATAATGTAGACAATGAGAAATCAACGGAGGCCGACGCATGAACAACAACCTTGCAAACGAAGCATCCCCCTATCTCCGCGCCCACTCCGCAGACGCGGTGGATTGGCTGCCCTGGGGCGAGGCGGCCTTTGAAAAGGCCGCGTGTGAGGACAAGCCCGTGTTTTTGAGCATCGGGTACTCCACCTGCCACTGGTGTCACGTGATGGCGCGGGAGTCATTCCAAAATGCCGAGGTCGCGCGCATTTTGAACCGGGATTATGTGTGCGTGCTCGTCGACCGCGAGGAGCGGCCGGACATTGACAGCGTGTATCTGCGCGCGTGCTCGGCGATGAACGTGGCGGGTGGGTGGCCGATGACGGTGATAATGACGGCGCGGCAAGAGCCGTTTTTCGCCGGGACGTATATCCCGCGCGAGGGCAAAAACGGCCAGCCGGGGCTTCGGGCGCTGCTGGAGGCGGTTGCGCGCAAGTGGCGCGCGGATCGCGCCGCGCTTTTGCGCGCGGCGGAGGACATCACCGCGCGCGTGGGGCTGACCGAGCCCCTCTCCCCCGCCGCCCCGGCGCGCGAGACGCTGGAGCGCGCGTACAGCCAGCTCGCCGCGAGCTTTGACGAGGAATACGGCGGCTTCGGCGACGCGCCGAAGTTCCCCTCGCCGCATGACATACTGTTTTTGCTGCGTTACAGCGCGTACACGGGCGACAAAACCGCGCGCGCCATGGCCGAGAGCACGCTGACCGCGATGTACAAGGGCGGGATTTATGACCACTTCGGCGGGGGCTTTGCGCGCTATTCCACCGACCGCGAGTGGCTCGCCCCGCATTTTGAAAAGACGCTTTACGACAACGCGCTCTTGGCCTACGTTTACACCGAGGCGTGGCAGCACGGGCATTTGGAGCGCTATCGCCTCGTGGCCGAGAGCACGCTGGATTACCTCATGCGTGAGCTGTCAAGCCCCGCGGGCGGGTATTACAGCGCGCAGGACTCCGACAGCGGCGGCGAGGAGGGCGCATATTATCTCTTCACCCCCGGTGAGGTGTGCGACGTGCTGGGCGACGAGGCCGGGCGGCACTTTTGCGAGTGCTATGACATCACCGCCGAGGGCAATTATCGCGGCAAGAGCATACCCAACCTGCTCATCAACACGCGCTGGGCGCTTTTGCCGGAGGGGTACGACGATTATCGCGAGCGGCTGCGCCTTTACCGCGCCGAGCGGCGCGAGCTGAAAACCGACGGCAAGATACTCACCGCGTGGAACGGGCTGATGCTCATGGCGCTGTCGCGCGCGGCGCGCGCGTTCGGCGATGCGCGCTATCTCGCGGCGGCGGAGGCGCTGGCGGAGTTCATGGCAAGCGCGCTTTATGAAAACGGCGCGCTCATGGCCGTGTTCACCGAGGGCGCGGGCGCGAAAAACGCCGCGCAGCTGGACGATTATGTTTTCTACGCGCTGGGGCTAACCGAGCTTTATGCGGCGGATTACGACGCTCGGCACATTCTGCGCGCGCGGGAGCTTGCCGACTTCGTGCACACGCATTTTGCCGACGGGCGCGGCGGGCTTTACCGCACGTCGGACGCAGCGGAAAAGCTGATATGCCGGGCGCAGGAGGTGTTCGACGGGGCGATGCCGTCCGGCAACGGCGGCGCGGCGGTGCTGTATGACGCGCTGTTCCGCCTGACGGGGGACGCAGAGCTTCAGGCGCGGCGCGATGCGCTGCTCGCGTTCACCTTTGCGTATGCAAAGGGCGCGCCGGCGGGGTGTGCGTTCGCGCTGTGCGCGCTGATGTCGGCGGAGTTTCCGACGCGGGAGATACTGTGCGCCGCGCCGGATGAGCAAGTGCCGGAGCTTTTGCGCACCGTCACGGCGCGCTACTCGCCGGAGCTGACGGTGCTTTTGAAGACCCCGGCGCGCGCCCCCGCCCTCGCCGAGGCCGCCCCCTTCACCCGCGACGCCACCCCCAACGGGGACAAGCCGAGGTTCTACATCTGCGAAAACGGCAGATGCTATGAGGCCGAAGGGTGAGGGAGTGTAGGTTGGCATTCTGTTTTGAGTTTTGTAGTAAAAGCAGAATGGCAATAAGGCAGACCGCGCCTTGCGGCGCGGGCGACTCCATCAGTCGCCGCTATGCGGCGACAGCTTCCTCTGAGAGGAAGCCTTTGGAGGGCAACGCAGTCAGAACTTCTATTTGGCAAATCAGCGTGTTTCAGCGTGTTTCAGCTTGTTCCGGCTATAAACTTTGAACTTTTCATTTAATTAAATTGCAAACAGCAAGTTGATTTTTGCTTGAACAGGCAACGGAAAAACCACCCGCGGGACTTCCTGCGGGTGGCTTTTTTGATTGGTGATTTGCCTTTGTGGCTATCTTTGTGTCTAGCCTTGTGGCTTACTTCTTGCTCATGCCTTTCTGGCGGGCATATTCGGCAGCGCCGAGAGCACCCATGAGCTGGGGGTCGGTCTTGAGGTTGATGACCTTGAGCTTGAGGACGTGCTCAATGGCTTCCTTGAGGCCGTCGTTCTTGGCGCAGCCACCGGTGAGGGTGATGGAGTCGGTCGCACCGGCCTTCTTGGCCATGACGAAGCAGCGCTTTGCAACCGCCATTTCGATGCCGGCGGCGATTTCATCGGTCGCCTTGCCCTCGCCGACGAGAGTGATGACCTCAGACTCGGCGAAAACGGTGCACTGAGCGGTGATGGGGATGACGTTCTTGGCGCTGAGGGAGAGCTTGGAGAAGTCGGACAGGCTCAGCTCGAAGGAGCGAGCCATGGCCTCGAAGAAGCGACCCGTACCGGCGGCGCACTTGTCGTTCATGGCGAAGTTTTTGACAGTGCCGTCGG
>CAZUSM010000081.1:0-6631 GCA_964623675.1 uncultured Oscillospiraceae bacterium | reverse complement strand
CGGCGGCGCGCCTTGCCTATCAGGACGGCATCCCCAAGGCAAAGCCCACCATTCTTGAGCCCATCGGCCTGCTGCAGGTCACCATTCCCGACGCAAACCTCGGCGACATCATGAGCGACATCAGCTCCAAGCGCCGCGGCACTGTGCTGGGCATGACCGCCGAGGACGGCATGCAGACCGTCGAGGCCGAAGTCCCCATGGCCGAGATGAGCTCTTACACCATCGACCTGCGCTCTATGACTCAGGGTCGCGGCTCGTTTGCCTGCAAGTTCATCCGCTATGAGGAAGCCCCCGGCAACGTGCAGCAGAAGGTCATCGAAGAGGCCAAGGCTCTGGCCGAGGCCGAAGGCTGATAGCCGACCAATAAAACATAATCCGGCGGGCTTTTCGGCCCGCCGGTTGTCTAACGGCGCAATTTTCGCCGACTGACGATTACCGCCGACAAGGAGAGATTCGCATGTCAAGCAAATGGACTACATTCAAAAACCTCGGCTGGGCGATCGGCATCGTGGTGTGCCTCGCCGCGCTTTTGGTGGGCGTGGTGATTGCGAGCGTGAACCGCTACAGCGGCGACTCGTTTTCCGGCTCGACGACGCTGAACGCCGAAAGCGTGGACAAGAGCGACAATGTCACCCTGCTCACGCCCGGCGACGGCTCGGCCAACGTGAACGGCTCGCTCAACACCCTGCCGCAGACGCCCGACGCGGGTCAGGAATACCTTGACCGGCTGACGTTTCTTTGCGACAGCTCGTTCATCGGCGTGCGCGATTACGGCTTGCTCTCCGGCGGGACGGCCACCACGCAGGTTTGGGGCACGGACACGGGCACTTTGCGCGTGGCGGATTTGGTCAGCACGAACATCGTCTATCCCTCCGACGGGTCGAGCATCACCATCGGCGACGCGGCGATGATTGCAAAGCCGGAAATACTGGTCATCTGCGTGGGGCAGGACGGCCTGAATGCCGTGGACGCGGCCTCGTTCAAGTCAAGCTATGCCGCGATGATAACCTCGATTCAGCAGGCAAGCCCCGACACCAAGATAATCTGCTGCTCGATAAGCTCGGTTTCGACGAGCTATAGCGGCACGGACGCGCTCACCACCATCATGATAAGCGACGCCAACGACTGGCTGCGTGACGTGTGCTCGGCCACGGGCGTTTACTTCACCGACTCCGGCAAGGCCGTCGGCGACGGCACGGGCAGCGCGCTGGAAAGCTATCTCTCCTCCAACGGAAAGACCCTCAACTCCGGCGGCATAAACGAAATACTCACCCACCTCCGCACTCACGCACTGACGTGACGGGAACGAGGATATGAAAAGGGCTTGTTGCGCGGTTGCGCAACAAGCCCTTTTGTGTGGGTTATCTCTCCCCTGCTCACGTCACTTTTTATCGCCGCTATTCTTGCTGGCGGAGATTACTATGGACGAGAGGGCGATGAGGGCGATTACGTTGGGGATGACCATGATGAAGTTGAACATGTCGGTCAGCTCCCAGACGAGGTCATTGGAAAGGCACGAGCCGAGGAAAATGAACGCGACGGCGATGACGGAGTACACGGGGACGGCCTTTTTGCCGAAGAGGTACTCGACATTGACCTTGCCGAAGAAGTTCCAGCCGATGACGGTGGAGAAGGCAAAGAAGAACAGGCATATCGCGACGAAAATCGGGCCGAACTTGTCACCGAGGATATAGGAGAATGCGAGCTGCGCCATGTTGGTTTTGCTGATGCCCTCGGCCGCGCCGGTGGCGAGAGGACCGTTGCCGGCGTAGAGCGTGGAGATGACGACGAGGGCGGTCATGGTGAGGACGACGAAGGTGTCAAAGAACAGGCCGATCATGGCAACCGTGCCCTGCTCATGCGGTTTTTTGACGTTGGCCATGGCGTGAGCATGCGGCGTCGAGCCCATACCGGCCTCGTTGGAGAACAGGCCGCGCTTTGCGCCCTGGCTTATCGCGGTTTTGATGGCATAGCCGATGCTGCCGCCGATTATCGCGTTGGGCATGAAGGCATACTTGAAAATCATGCCGACGGTTTCGGGCAGGTACTTGGCGCGGGCGATGAGAATGACAAGGCCGCCGATGAGGTAAAGACCCGCCATGAAGGGCACCATCTTCTCCGTGACGGAGGCAATGCGCTGAATGCCGCCGATGAAAATGACAACGGCGATGACCGTGACGAATATGCCGGCAACCCACGCGGGAATGCCGAACGCGGTGGCGCAGGTTTCGCCGATGGAGTTGGACTGCACCATGCAGCCCATGAAGCCGAGCGCGAGAATGAGCGCGACGGCGAAGAAACCCGCGAGGAACTTGCCGAACGCATTGGGGAAGGCGCGGCGGATATAATAAACAGGGCCGCCGTGGATGCTGCCGTCGGGCGAGACTTCACGCGTTTCCTGCGCGAGGACGGCCTCGGCGTATATCGTGGCCATGCCGAAAAACGCGATTATCCACATCCAAAAGATAGCTCCCGGCCCGCCGATGAGTATCGCACCGGACGCGCCGATGATGTTGCCCGTGCCGACCTGAGCGGCGATGGCCGTGGCGAGCGCCTGAAAGGAGCTTATGCCGTGGGACTGCTTGCCGCCGTGGAGAGAGAAGTTGCCGAACGTGCGATTCCAGCCCTCTTTGAAGCAGCGAATCTGCACGAACTTGGTCTTGATGGTGAAGAACAGCCCCGTGCCGACGAGCAGGACGATGAGGATATAGTCCGACAGGTACATGTTGATTTTTTGCACAATGCTGAGTAACGACATTTCTTTTTCCTCCCGATTAAAAAAAATAAAGTTGCCGACAAAACAGCAACTCCGGAAAATGAGCATCAGACACTTGAAACGGAAATGTCATTCACTCGCTCTGTCCTTTGGCCTGAGAGATTCGAGCTTGCGCTCTTGCACCTTCGGCACCCGTGAGGGATTCTCCAGAGTTTCCTCCGCCGACAGTCTCTTGCGATCCTGCGGGCTTCAACGGAATTATTTTGTTGTGTTGTTAATATAGCATACCGCCGAGCAAAATGCAAGTATTTTGATGTAATTTGGCAATGTGTTAAAGAATTTGAATGCTATGCCGCAAATTATAGTAAGTTGCGCATAAAAATGCAGGGCGATTCGGGCGGGCACTCCCCTGTTGTCGCGCTGGTGAGGCGGGGTTGGGGCATATTGGCGGCGGGGTGATGTCGGAATATCTATAATTAACAATTTCGTGATGTTTTGGTGTTGTATTGTGATAAAATTGCTCCATAAGAAAATTCATTATAGCAGGGTGAGTAAATGAGAGAACGTTTGGCGCGGTTCATGGCCGGTCGAAACGGCAATGACCAGCTGAATATGTTTTTGCTGGTGGTGGACTTGATTCTTCTGCTGCTGGCAAGCTTTATAAAAAGCATCAGCGGGTTGATTTATCCGGTGGTTCTGGTGCTTCTTGGGTACACTTATTTCCGGATGTTTTCCCGCAACCTCTACAAGCGGCGCGAGGAAAACGGGAAATATATGCGCCTGAAGTACAAGTTTGACGCGTGGTGTCGCTTGCGCCGCGAGCGCTGGATTCAGCGCAAGGAGTACAAGTTTTTCACCTGTCCGAGCTGTCGGACGAGTTTGCGCGTCCCGCGCCGCCGGGGCAAGGTGAAAATCGTGTGCCGCAAGTGCGGCACATCCTTTTTCGGCAAGACCTGATATGTTCGGATATCTCGCCGCACTGCCCGGCGCACTGAGTGAGGCGCAGCAGGCGCGCTACCGCGCGTGTTACTGCGGGCTGTGCCGCGCGCTGAAGCTCCGCCACGGCGAGCTTTCGCGCCTGACGCTCAACTATGACCTCACGTTTCTCGTGCTGCTGCTCGGCTCGCTATATGAACCTGAGGAGAGCGCGGGTGAGCTTCGCTGCATTGCGCATCCGAAAACGCCGCATTCGTATTTTTCCTCCGCGGCCACGGATTACGCCGCCGACGTCAACGTCATGCTCGCCTATCTCAAGTGCATGGACAACTGGCACGATGACGGCAATCTCGCCTCGCTGGCCGAGGCTCGCGCGCTTCGGCGCGCGTATTTGTCCCTTGCGGAGAAATACCCGCGTCAGCACGGGGCGATGGAGGCCTCTCTCGCCGCGCTTGCGGCGCTGGAGCGCGCGGGGGATGAATCGCCCGACGCGGCGGCGGCCACGTTCGGCGCGCTGATGGGCGAGGTGCTGGTTTGGCGCGACGACCGCTGGGGCGACACGCTGCGCGCGCTCGGCGGCGCGCTCGGCCGCGCGGTGTACATCATGGACGCGGTGATGGATCTCGACGCGGACACGCGGCACAACAGCTACAATCCGTTCAGGCGCTACTACGGGCTCGACAATGAGACGCGCTTTCGCGGCATACTGAAAATGCTGATGAGCGAGTGCGTTTATTGGTTTGACAAGCTCCCTCTCGTGCAGGATGCGGACATTTTGAAAAATATACTCTGCCTCGGTATTTGGCAGCAATTCGACAGCAAGTTTTCCCCGCACAAGGCGGAGGAAAAGAAAGGGACAACAGATGTATCAGGACCCGTATAAAGTGCTCGGCGTGTCGCGCGACGCGACGGACGACGAAATCAAAAAAGCATATCGGGACTTGACGAAGAAATACCACCCCGACCTCAACCCCAACGACCCCACGGCGGCGCAAAAAATGAACGAAATCAACGCCGCTTATGACCAAATCAAAAACGGCACTGCCCAGCAGAGCGACAGCCGAGGCTACGGCTATTCCTCGCAGAGCTACGGCGGCGGGTATTCCGGCGGATACAACCCCTGGGGCGCGTGGTCCGGCTGGGGCGATTGGAGCGACTTCGGCGGTTCGGGCGCGGCGCGGCAAAATGAGCGCAGCGAGTACACCGCCGCGAAGAACTACATCCGCAACGGCATGTATCGCGAGGCGATAAACGCGCTGTCGGGCGTGCCCGTGGCCGAGCGCGACGGCAAGTGGTATTACCTCACGGCGGGCGCGAACATGTACATGGGCAACAAAATCGCGGCGCTGGAGGCCGCGCGGCGCGCCGTGGAGATCGAGCCGGGCAACGAGCAATACCGCCGACTGCTGGAACAGCTTCAAAGCGGCGGGGATTTTTACGACAATTATTCCGCGCACTACTCCACCGGGCTGAGCACAGACAAGCTGTGTCTGACCATGTGCGCGCTGAACATGTGCCTGGGGCCGACCTGCGGGTATCGGTTTTTCTGCTGCTGAGAACAATACAGGGATTGTTGCATGATGTGCGACAATCCCTGTTTTCGTATAATCTGCGCGTATTTTCCGCGACGTGAGGAGCGGTAGACCTTGAGTAGACAATTCACCCCTGTGCGCGCTTGCGCACAGGGGTGAAGCTGTATTTTCAAATGTGCTTTTTGAATGTTCAGGAGTTGAGCTTGGCTTCGGCCTTGGCCTTCTTGTTGCGTTCGAGCTTGGAGATCCAAATGGCGCAGGTGGCGTCACCGGTGATGTTGAGGGTGGTGCGGCCCATGTCGAAGAGCTTGTCAACACCGGCGATGATGGCGATACCCTCGACGGGGAGGCCGACGGAGGTGAGCACCATGGCCAGCATGATCATGCCCGCGCCGGAGACACCGGCAGTGCCGACAGAGGCGAGGGTGGCGGTGAGGACGATCATGGCCATCTGGCTGATGGTGAGGTCAATGCCGTAGCAGCAGGCGATGAACACGGCGCAAACGGCCTGATAAATCGCGGTGCCGTCCATGTTGATGGTGGCGCCGAGTGGCAGGACGAAGGAGCTGATTTCAGGCTCTGCACCCATCTCGTTGCAGCACTCGATGTTCAGCGGCAGGGTCGCGTTGGAGGAGGTGGTGGTGAAGGCGCAAATCATCGCGGGGGCGAGACCCTTGAAGAAGGCGATGGGGCTCATGCCGCTGAGGAAACGGACGGAAAGGCCGTAAACAATAATGACGTGGAGAATATAACCGATATATGCCACGCCGATGACGATGGCGAGCGTGCCGACGATGGACGCACCGTTGACGGCAACGACGTTGGCCATGAGGCAGAAAACGCCGATGGGGGTGAACTTGATGATCATCATCATGATGTTCATGACGACTTCGTTGAAGCAATTGACAAGCTCGGCAATTTTCGAGCCTTTTTCACCGGCGGCGAGAATGCCCGCGCCGAAGAACAGGGCAATGACGATGACCGGCAGCATGTCCATCTCGACCATGGGGGCGAGGAGGTTGTCCGGGAAGATGTCAACAATGACCTGCATGACGCTGGGGGATTCCTTGGCGGTGTACTCAAGGGCATTGAGCTCGGCACTGGGCAGCATGGGGAAGTAACCCTTGAACATGTTGACGACGACAAGGCCGATGACGACGGCTATGGCGGTGGTGCACATGTAATAAACAAAGGTCTTGATGCCGACAGAGCCGACGCGCTTGAGATCCTGCAAGGAGACGACGCCGTCCGTAATTGAGAACAGCACCACGGGGACGACGAGGAACTTGAGGAGATTAATGTAAATCGTGCCGATGGGCTTGAGGTAATCAGTGGTAAACTGGGGGTTGTTCAAAAACAGCAGACCCACAAGAATACCGGCCAGCATGCCGATGAATATCCATGCCGGGAGCGAAAGCTTTTTCTTGGTTTTTTCCATAATTTCTCC
>CAZUSM010000080.1:0-6641 GCA_964623675.1 uncultured Oscillospiraceae bacterium | reverse complement strand
GGTGATTCCATTATACCATACTTTGAAGTTACTTCTCTTTTTTATTGGGTCATATTGTTTTGACACGGACAGGGAGGGAAATTTGTTGGGGCGCTTGAATTTCACACCGGTCACATAATTTGGCGTTTGTTGTAAACAATAGTATTTGTTGATAACGGCGCGGCGGTTTGGTGGGGCGCGTGCGGAATTTGAGACTAAGGAGAAAGATAAAAATGAAAGCAACAGGGATTGTTCGCAGAATCGACGACTTGGGGCGCGTCGTAATTCCAAAAGAAATCAGGCGCACAATGCGTATTCGCGAGGGCGACCCGCTGGAGATTTTCACCGAGAAGGACGGGGAGCTGATTTTCAAAAAGTATTCGCCCATCGGCGAGCTGGCCGACTTTGCCGGGGATATATGCGAGAGCCTGCGCCGCGCGAGCGACGGCATCGCGGCCGTGTGCGACAGGGACAGCGTCATCGCCGTGGCGGGCGGGGCAAAAAAGGAACTGGCCGACAAGGCCGTGAGCGCCCAGCTCGGCGCGATTATGGATGCGCGCGGCATTTATCGCGCCGAAATCGGCGCGGCGTGCGTCCCCGTGACAGCGTCGGACACCAAGCACTGCGTCACCGTCGCCGCGCCCATCATCGCCGCAGGTGACATCATGGGTGCGGTGCTGTTCATCGCGCCGTGCGACGGCGCGCCCGCCGGTGAGTGCGAGGTGAAGCTCGCCCAAGCCGCCGCCGCGTTCTTGGCAAAACAAATGGAGGGGTGAATTTCCGCCCAAAGGCAGGCTGAGATAAGAAAATACACGCCTAATAACCGGGATTGTTGCAGGGAAAAGCAGCAATCCCGGTTTTATTATGATGAGATTGGATGGATGGGATGCAGGGGAAAATAAATCTCGTTACCGTTTTGTAAAAATTTTTGTTGAAAATGAAATTTTTATCTTGAAACCGGGGGTGGGATATAGTATAATAGAGCGCGGCGGCGGGATTTGCCGTCTGCTCTGTGCGGTTATTATGCCGTGGGGAGACAATAATAAGAAATAAAGCAGCTCGCGCGGCGTGTGTCGGGTGCATGACCTAAGACGCGGCGTGTGTATGGCGCAAGGTGTGGCAGACGCCGTGAACGTCAAGTGCAGTGCATGGCGTGACAGACGCGGTGCATGTCGGGCGCAGGGCGTAGCCGGGGCGATGGTTTCGGGTGCAATGCTGTGTCAGGCGGCGTGTGTCGGGTGCATGGCGTGGCGGACGCGGGGCGGGGTGCTGACAATTCAAAGGAACGAGGTATGCCGTGATGGAGTATACTGCAATTGCGGAATGGCTGAACACAAGCTTTGCCGGGTTTGACAGCGCCATTCTGGGCTTTTACAACACGATGGCCGGCAAGGCGGGGGGCTTCCTGACGCCGCTGATGAAGGTGATCACCTTCCTAGGCGAAAAGGGCGTGGTTTTCTTCCTGCTGGCGCTGGGGTTCATGTGCTTTTCGCGCACACGCAAAATGGGCGTGTGCATGTTCGGGGCGGTGTGCTGCGGCGCGCTGATCACGAACATCATCCTCAAGGACATGGTGGCGCGGCCGAGGCCGTTTGAGTACATGGCCGTTTACAAAAGCTATTGGGACTTCATCGGCTCTCCGGCGGAGAGCGGGTTCTCGTTTCCGTCGGGGCACGTGACGGCCGCGGCGGCGGGCATGTGCTCGCTGTGCTTCACAAAAGGCAAGAAAATGATTGCGCCGACGGCGGTTGTGGTGCTGCTGATGGCCGTGTCGCGCAACTATCTGATGGCGCACTTCCCGTCCGACGTGCTGTTCGCGGCGATTATCGGCGCGCTGTCGGCGGTGATTGCCTATCTCATCACGCGCGCGATTTTCATCTATCTGGAGGATAACGACGACTTCACGTTTTGCGCGACGCTGTTGTACTTCGACTTGCCGGTGCGCCTGCCCGACAGGGAGACCGTGGAGGGCTTCGTCAACCGCGCGGGCAAGAGCAGCGCCAAACCCGGCCGCCGCTTGGCCGGTGAGCGCGGCGCTTCACGCCGGGGCGACGGTGACGGCGCGCATTCGGCCAAGCCCACGCGCGCAAAAACGGACGAAGGCGCGACCGAGGGCGCGTTCAGCGGCGCACTGCGCTTTGCGATGAACGCCGGGAACGAGCTGCTGGGCAAGGGCGCGGCCAAACGCGCCGCAGTGGCCGACGACGAGGCCGACACACCCAAGCGCGAGCCGGTCAAGTTTGAGCTGCCCAAGCGCAAGAGTGCGGCAGCATCGAGCTCCGACTGGAGCAGCCGCTGGGAGAATTACCGCAACGCCAAGGACGGCGCGAAGCGCTCGGACGCCCCGGCGGGCGAGTTCACCACGCGCTTTGCCGCCGACCAGTACACCGACGAGACACCCCGCGCCGCGCGCGCCGCGAGCATCGCGGCGACGGCGCTCGACGACGAGGACGCCGACATGAAGATAGCGCCCGAACGCAGCGGCAAGGGCTTCGACTGGGGCGATGAGCCGCTGACGGCGGCGGTTGACGTCGCGCCCACCGATGACGCTGGCGACCTTGACCTCGGCATTGAGGACGACGTGCTGGGCGACGACGGAATCGACTGGGCGAGCCTCGGCCTCGGCGAGCTGGCCGCCGACGATTTCGGCCTTGACCTCGGCCTCGACGACGAGCCGGTGATACGGCGCAGAGACAGATAAACGCACAATGTCAACGACGGCGGCGGGAACATTATCCCACCGCCGTCGTCTGAACCACATTCCAAAACGGAGGTTATACATCGAATGAAAAAATTGACTGCAATATTGTTGACACTGGCGCTGGCGGCGGGGCTGTGCGCTTGCGCGTCGGCGGCGGACACGCCGGCGACCGCGCCGACCACCCCGGCACAAACCGACGCGCCGGGCGAGACGCCCGCCGAAACCGGCGAGGCCGAGACAATCGAGGACGCGGAGGCGGCCTCGCGGCGTGAACTGGAGGCGCTGTTGGGCGAATTTGCGACGAGCATACAGGCCGGGTCTGCCGGGTCGAGCTTGAAGGCGGCGGCGGAGGCGGCGCGGCTGATGGATTGGGCGGCGGCGACGCCGCTGGACGATGCGGCGATTAGTGCGGCGGCGGAGAGTTATCTCGGCGCGCTCGACGAGAGCGCGCGGGCGGAGTACCTGATGCAAATCGCCGCGCTGGACAGCATGTGCACCCAACTCATGCAGCCGGAGCAGGAGGGCCTGCTGGAGAGTGCGGGCGTGACGGAGTGCGGGTATCCTTGGGGAGATGCGGCGATAAGCGCGGTTGAGGCCGTGATGACGGCGCTGGGGCAGCGCAATGCCGCCGCCTCCGACACGACGGCGGCGTATGACGGCATACTGCGCGGGTATTACGAGGCGATGGCGGCGGCCAAGGCCGACCCGGAGAATTACATCTTTGACCCGGCGGAGGACACGCGGCTCAACCCCAACCTCGCGGTGTATGTGCACACGGGGACGCTCGGCTTTGCCTATTACGATGTAGACGGGAACGGCATTGATGAGCTGATGATCGGCTCGGTGAATGAGTATTCCATGCCGGAGTCGGTTTTTGACATATACACGTTCGCCGATGGCGCGCTCGCCCCCGTGGTGCAGGGCTGGGAGCGCAACGAGTACCGCGTGTCGCCGGAGGGGACGATAATGAACTTGGCGTCCGCCGGGGCGATGAACTACTGGTATGGCTTCTACAAGCTTGAAAACGGCGAGCTTGCGCGGGACTATGTGCTGGTGTACAACGCCGAGGAGAACCCCGACGCGCCGTATTACCGCGTCAATGCCGACGAGACGCAGCAGATTCTGACCGACGCCGAGGCCGAGGCGATAATGTCCGGCTTTGAAAACGCGATAGCGTTTGATTATATACCCCTGAGCGAGATAAACCCCGACGCGTTGGCGTGAGCGGGGAAAGCCCCGGTTTCAAAAAATGAAAAATTATAAGATTTTGAAAGCGGGAGGGTTGCATATACCGTTTCAAACGGGTATAATATACTCGGTTTCAAAAATCGAAAAATTTTCAACTTTTGAAAGCGGGTGAACATGCTGAAAACGATCGAAAGAAAGCAGTATCTGGAACGTATCATCGCGCTGAACGGAACTCCCGACATAAAAATAATCACCGGCATTCGCCGCTCCGGCAAGTCAAAACTGATGCAGGCATATATCGAGTATTTGAAAGACAGCTTTGACGACATAAACATAATATTCATTGATTTCATGGATTTGGCGTTTGAGGGTGTGAAGGAATACCACGCACTGCATGCGTATGTCGAGGAACGCTATGAAAAGGGAAAGACGAATTATCTTTTCGTGGATGAGGTTCAGATGTGCCCGAAGTTTGAGCTGGCAATCAACAGCCTTTATTCCAAAGGAAAGTATGATATCTATATAACCGGGTCGAACGCCTTTTTGCTGAGTGCGGATTTGGCGACGCTGTTCACGGGGCGGTATATTGAGATTCATGTGTTTCCGTTCAGCTTTAGGGAATACTGCCTTTACCACGATGATGAAAGCGACAGAGAAAAGCTTTTCGACGAATACACGGTAAAAGGCGGCTTGGCCGGGTCTTATGCCTACAAGACGGAAAAGGACAGAACCACTTATATCAAAGAGGTCTATGAAACGATTGTCACAAGAGACCTCACGCAGAAATACGCGCTGGCGGACACGTCGGTTTTGCAGCGGCTGAGCGAGTTTTTGATGGACAATATCAGCAATTTGACCTCGCCCAACAAGATAAGTCAGCTTCTCACGGCGAACGAAACGCCGACAAATCACGTGACGATTGGCAGATACATCAAGTATCTTTGCAACGCGTTTGTGTTTTATGATGTCAAGCGTTATGATATCCGGGGGAAGAAATACCTTGAGAGCTCGGAGAAGTTCTATTTGTGCGACACGGGCATACGCTACGCGATTCTCGGCAGCAGAAACATGGATTACGGCAGAGTATATGAAAACTTGGTGTGCATTGAGCTGTTTCGCCGGGGATATGATGTGTATGTAGGCAAGCTTTATCAAAAGGAAGTTGATTTTGTCGCGCAAAGAGGCAGCGAGAAAATCTATATTCAGGTGAGCGATGATATTTCCGGGCGGGAAACCTTTGAGCGGGAGTGCTCGCCGCTGCTTCAAATCAGGGACGCGTATCCCAAAATGGTGATTGCGCGGACAAAACACCCCCAATACAGCTATGAGGGCATCGAAATCCACGATATTGCCGATTGGCTGTTGGCAGAATGAACGCAAAACAACAAAAACCGGCTCGGCGCTTGGGCGCTGAGCCGGTTAACTATTATCTTTTACTTCCCTGCCTCGGCATTCTCGGCCTCGGCGGCGAGCTTTTTGAGCTCTTCCTCTTCGAGGACGCGGTAGGCGACTTTGCCGACGAGGGTCTTGGGCATGTCCTCGCGGAACTCGATGTCGTAGGGCATGGCGTACTTGGCGATGTTCTTGCGGCAGTAGTCAAGCAGTTCTTTCTTGGTGTTCTCGTCGGGCTTGACGTCCGGGGTGAGCTTGACGAAGGCCTTGACCTTTTGCATCTTGTACGCGTCGGGCACGCCGATGACGCAGCTCATCTGCACGTACTCATGCGCGTCGAGGATGTTTTCAAGCTGGCCGGGGTAGATGTTGTAGCCGGAGGAGATTATCATTCTCTTGGCGCGACCCTTGAAGTAGATGAAGCCCTGCTCGTCCATCGTGCCGAGGTCGCCGGTGTAGACCCAGGTGAGGCCGTCGGCATGGGTGCGGAGCGTCTGCGCGGTCTCGTCGGGGTGCTTCATATACTCCTTCATGACAGTGGGGCCGGCGAGCAGAATTTCGCCTTCCTCGCCGTAGGGGAGCTCGCGGTCGGTGCCGGGCTCGACGATTTTTATGTAAGTGTCGGGGAAGGGCAGGCCGATGCTGCCTTCCTTGAACATGTGCTGCGGGGTGAGGCAGCAGGCGGTGACGGTTTCGGTGGTGCCGTAGCCCTCGCGCACCTGAATGGTGGCGTGATGGTCATAGAGGAACTTGTCGAACTTCTTTTTCAGCTCGATGGACAGCGAGTCCCCGCCGGAGAACACGCCCTTGAGGCAGCTCAAGTCCGCGCCCTCCATGCTGGGCAGGCGCAGCAGCGCCTCGTAAAGCGTGGGCACGCCCGCGATGAAGTTGCAGCGGTATTTGACAATCTGCTTGGCGTAGCTTTGCGCGGTGAAGCGCGGGATGAGGATGCAGCGGCCACCCTGAGAGAGCATGGTGTGCACGCACACTCCCAGGCCGAAGCCGTGGAAAAGCGGCATGGCGGCGAGCATGCGGTCGCCGGGGCGGAACATGGGGTTGGCCGCGATGACCTGCTGGCCGAGGGCGTTGAAATTCTTGTTGGTGAGGACGATGCCCTTGGTGGTGCCGGTGGTGCCGCCGGAATAGAGAATGACGGCGGGGTCGTCGGCCTTGCGGACAACCTTGTAATTATAGAAGCACGCGGTGCTCAGGCGCAGGAAGTCGTTCCAGCGGATGACGGGGGCGTCGGCGGGGATTTTCTTGATTTTGCGGCCCTCGGTGAGCATGTAGCCGGCGCGGATGGGGCGGGAGAGCGCGTCCTTGACGCTGGCGATGATGATGTTGACGACCTTGGTGTTCTGGCGGATGTTTTCAAACTTGT
>CAZUSM010000079.1:0-6688 GCA_964623675.1 uncultured Oscillospiraceae bacterium | reverse complement strand
AGGGCTTGGTCAAAGGCCGTGCTGCCGGAGACGGTGCAGCCGAGCATGTAAACATTGCGGGAATAGCCGGAGGTGATGAGCGCGGCGCCGGTGCAGTCGGAAATGTCACTGTTCAAGACGGAAAAGCCGGTGGTGCTCGAAAGCGAGAACAGGCCGTCATAGCCGTTGATGCCGCAGTCGTAGATTTGGCAGTGGTCGAGGACGAAGTCGGTGGTGGAATAGGCGTTGACGGCGGAATATGAGCAGTCGAAAATATGCGTGCCCTCGGCAGATATGGCGCGGGATTCCCAAGCCTGTATGCCGACCGTGCCGCAGCCGTAAAGGCGGCACTCGTTTATCTCGGCGCCGTTGACATACTCCAGCATGATGACCCCGCCGGAGCACTCGCCGGGGGCTTCGGTGTGCCCGGCGGTGATACCCCAAAGGGCGATATCGTCACAGGCATTGAAGCGCAGGACGTTTGCATAGCGCGGGACGGCAGTGATGCTTGGGGCGGCGTCCGCGCCGTCGGCGATGAGGGCGAGGTTGCTCACGCCGCTGATGCAAAGCTCGTAGGCCGGGGCTTCGCCGCCCTCAACGTCAGAATACACCTCGACCCAGCTGTACGGCGCGTCGGCGGCGCTCTGCGCGCCGTAATCCGACGCGGAGGCGAGGTTATAATCGCCCGGCGCGAGGTAGACGGCGGTGTCGGAGGCGATGGCGGACAAAAGCTCGTCCACCGTGTGCACGACGACAGAGTTCGCCCACTCGCCCTCGACGGGGTAGAGCGGCGCGGCGGTGGCCGTGGCGGAGGCGGGGGTGTCGGCGGACTCGTCCGCCGACGGGGCGGCGGGAGTTGACGAACACGCGGCGAGCGCGAAAAGCATGACAAGCGCAAGGGCGAGGGATAGTAGCTTTTTCATGGCGGGATTCTCCTTATAAAAATCTATCAAGAAGCTTCTGCTTTCATAGACGCGAGGCGGGGCGGAAAAGTTTCACTGCGGGCAAAAAATTTTCCGCCGACGGGGCGAAATGTGAAATTTCGTGAAATATTGCGCGAGGGGAGCAAGAAATGTTGAAATCGGCGGGAAATGTGATATAATAACCTATTATGAAATAAATTACCGTGGAGGCGTATGCTTAAATGAGCAAGAAACAGTTCAAGGCCGAGTCCAAGCGTCTCTTGGACCTGATGATCAACTCGATTTACACGAACAAGGAAATCTTTCTCCGCGAGATTATTTCCAACGCATCGGATGCGATTGACAAGCTGTGCTACATGTCGCTGACGGATGAAAACGTCGGCCTCAACCGCGACGATTTCAAAATCGACATCATCGTGGACAAGGACGCGCGCACCATCACCGTGCGCGACAACGGCATCGGCATGACCGCAGAGGAGGCCGAGAGCAACCTCGGCGTCATCGCAAAGAGCGGCTCGCTGAAGTTCAAGGGCGAGATGGACGCGGCCAACGCCGAGGCGGAGGACATCTCCATCATCGGCCAGTTCGGCGTGGGATTCTACTCGGCGTTCATGGTGGCCGACGAGGTGACGGTGATCACGCGCAAGTACGGCGAGGAGCAGGGCGTGAAATGGGTCAGCTCCGGCGCGGATGGGTACAGCGTGAGCGAGTGCGAAAAGGACAGCGTCGGCACTGACGTCATCATGCACATAAAGCCCGACACGGACGAGGAGATTTACGGCTCGTTCATGGAGGTGTGGAAGCTCAAGGCGCTGATCAAAAAATACTCCGACTATGTGCGCTGGCCGATCAAGATGGACATCGACCACCAGGAGCGCTTTGAAACCGGCGAGACCAACGACGACGGCACGCCGAAATACGACTACAAGATGGTGACGGAGAACGAAACCGTCAACAGCATGATTCCCATTTGGCAGCGCAGCAAGAGCGAGGTCACGGATGACGACTGCATTGCCTTTTATAAAGAAAAGAACCGCGAGCGCAAAGACCCGTGCGCACTCGTGCGCATAAACGCCGAGGGCGCGGTGAGCTACAAGGCGCTGCTGTTCGTGCCGGGCGAGGAGAACGAAAACGCCTTCGTCGGTGACAACAAGGGCGGCATCACGCTCTACTCCAACGGCGTGATGATAATGGAAAAGTGCGACAAGCTGGTGCACGATTACTTCGAGTTTGTCAAGGGCGTGGTGGATTCGCCCGACCTGTCGCTGAACATCTCGCGCGAGATTTTGCAGCACGACAGACAGCTGAAAATAATCGGCCAGAACCTCGAAAAGCGCATCAAGGGCGAGCTGGAAAAGCTCATGCGCGACGACAAGCCCAAGTATGAGGAGTTTTACAAAAACTTCGGCGTGCACCTGAAATGCGGCGTGTGCGATGAATACGGCAGATACAAAGACTTTTTGCGCGACCTGCTGATATTCTACACCTCCGAGGACAGGCAGATAACGCTGAAAGAATATGTGGACAACATGCCGGAGAGCCAAAAGGTAATATACTTTGCCTCGTCCGACTCTGTCAAGCATGCAATGAGCCTGCCGCAGTGCAAAGAGGTCAAAAACCGCGGGTATGAGCTGATTTATCTCACCAGCCCGCTGGATGAAATGGTGCTGGAGTGCCTGCGCGAGGTGGAGGGCAAGACCTTCTGCAACGTGGTGACGGATGACCTCGGCTTCGACACCGAGGAGGACAAGAAGGCCGCCGAGGAGCGCGACGTGGAGAACAAGGACTTCCTCGAATTCGTCAAGACCGCCGTGGGCAACGACGTGACGCGCGTGAAGCTGTCCAACAAGCTGGCGGACATGCCCTGCGCGCTGACGACCGAGGGCGGCATCACGCTGGAGATGGAAAAATACTTCCGCCGCGGGCCGAGCGAGGAGATGCGCAAGGTGCGCGCGAACCGCGTGCTGGAGCTAAACGCCGAGCACAACGCCGTGCGCGTGCTGAAAGAGGCCTACGAAAACGACACCGAGAAAGCCACGCACCTGGCCAAGGTGCTGGAAACTCTCGCCGAGCTTATGGCCGGGGTTGAAATCGACGACCCTGCGGACTTCGTCAAGCTCGTGAGCGAGCTGTTCTGAGCGACGCCGACACCCGGCGCGCGGCATGACAAAACCGACTTTGGAGAACAAAAACATGAAAAAGCGGCTTGGAATTTACATTCACATACCGTTCTGCGCCGGGAAGTGCTCTTACTGCGACTTTTATTCGCTGGCCAATTGCGAGCACCTGATGCCCGACTATCAAGACGCGCTCATTGAGCACATCAACGAGTCGTCCGACGCGATAAAAAACTATGAGGTGGACACCGTTTACTTCGGCGGCGGCACGCCGAGCTTTTACGGCGCGGAGCGCATAACCGAGATTTTCAACACCCTGAAGCTAAACGGCAATGTGCGCACTGACGCCGAAGTGACCGTGGAGTGCAACCCCGACAGCATGAGCCTTTCAGAGCTGAAGCTGCTGCGCCAAGAGGGCGTGAACCGCCTGTCCGTCGGCATTCAGGCCACGAACAACGACTTGCTCAAGCTCATCGGCCGGCGGCACAATTATCAGCAGGCGGTCAACGCCGTGCGCGATGCGCGCCGCGCGGGCTTTGACAACGTGAGCGTGGACTTGATGTACGGCCTGCCCAGCCAGCGCAAAAGCGACTGGGCGGACACGCTCGCGCGCATTTTGGAGTTGCACCCGGAGCACATTTCCTGCTACGCCCTCAAGCTTGAAGAGGGCACGAGGATGCACCGGGAATACTACGGCTCGGCCATCATGCCGGACGACGACGAACAGGCGGACATGTATTCCTACGCCGCCGAGATGTTGCAGCGCTACGGCTATATGCACTATGAGGTGTCCAACTTCTGCGCGCCGGGCTTCCCGTCCAAGCACAACTTGAAATATTGGAACTTGGACGATTACATGGGCTTCGGCCCCGGTGCGCACTCGTGCATCGGCAATCTGCGCTACAGCTACGTGCGCGATTTGAAGCAGTATATCGCGGGCGTTTTCCGCGGGGCAAGCATTGTGGACGAATACAACAATGTCGACCCCTTGGAGCGCGCGGTGGAATACGTGATGCTCGCCATGCGCACGGCGCGCGGCATATCCGAGTATGACTATCGCCTGCGCTGTCAATGCGACTGGCGGCCGATTGAAAAAACGCTGAAAGCCTTTGAGAAGAAGGGCTGGACAGAGATGAACGGCGAACGCTGGCACTTCACCGTGCCGGGCTTCCTCATCTCCAATCAGCTCATCGGCATTCTGCTTGAGGTTCAGGCCACGGGGCGGCTGGAGGGCACGCCGTGGCTTTTGGAGGAAGAGGAAACGCCGAAAAAGGCCGACGAAATCGAAATGCCCCTGGGCGAGGACGAGCTTTTCGCCCAGCTATACGAGCAGCACAGCGCAAAATGACGCCGCGCAAGGCGAATACACGTGATGAGGGTAGGCAGTGAGAGAGAATAAAAACAAAAAGGGCGGGCTGTTCGCGCGGCGCTCAGCCGACGAAAGCCCCGTGAAAAAGCGGCGCACACGCACCGACGAGCCGGAATTCGAGCTGGAGGTCGAGCTTGCGCTCGACGATGAGGGCGACTTCGACGCGCTTGACGACGGCTTTGACGCCTATGACGACGAGCTTGAATATGATAACGACGCCGACACCGACGAGGGGATTGACGACGAGGGCGTGAGCGCCGATGCCGCCGACGAGGCGGAATACGGCGCGGAATATGACGACGAGGGCGACGACTACGACGCGCCCGAAACCGATGCCGAACGCGCCGCGCGCGAGAAAAAGCGCGACGGCGGCCGCAAGGCGAAAATCGCGCTCATCATCGTGGCGATAATCCTTGTGGTCATCGCGGGGGCATTGACCGCCGGGGGCTACATGGTGACGAACGGCACGGTGAGCTTCCCGAACCTTTACGTGGACGGGGTGTCCGTCGGCGGCATGGACAAGGCCGCCATCGAGGCGGCCATCACCGCGAGCGACTGGGACACGCGGGCGAGCGTGCCGCTGACGGTGAAGCTGATGAACCGGAGCGAGTTTGAGGTCGAGCTATACGAATCCGGCGCGCGGCTGACGGTCGACGAGGCTGCAAGCGCCGCCTACGCCTACGGCCACAGCGGCAACTGGTACGTCAATTTGCTTGAATACGCCAAGTGCCTTCTGCGCCCGACGGATATAAACGACGCGTCCATCGTGTATGACCGCGAATACATTCGCGCCCAATGCGAGGCGGGCGTCGCCGCGCTCAACGAAGTCCTCGGCGCGGGCGGTCATGAAATCGACAAGGAAAAGTCCGTGCTGCGCATGGAAAAGGGCGCGGGCGAGCTGAAATTCGACCTTGACGACATGACGGAGAGCATCGTGGCCGCGCTGGGCGCGGGCAAGAACGAGCTTGAATATGACACGCTCACCGCCGAGCCGAAAATGCCGGACTTCGACGCGATTTACAAAGAGCATGCCGCCGAGCCGGCCGACGCTTATTTCACCGATGACAACACCTTCACGGTCGTGGACGACGTGGTGGGCTGTGATTTCGACGTGAGCGAGGCCGAGTATATTTGGGCGGAGGCCAAGCCCGCCGAGACCGTGGAGATTCCCATAAAGCTGACCTTCCCGGAGGTCACGGGGGATTATCTGCGCTCGCTGCTGTTCCGCGATGTTCTCGGCTCGATGACCACCTACTTCCCCAAGAGCAACGAAAACCGAATCAGCAACATTCAGCTTGCATGCAGCAAGATTGAGGGCATAGTGCTCTACCCCGGCGACGTGTTTTCTTATAACGACACTCTCGGCCAGCGCACGGAGGAGGCCGGGTTCAAGATGGCCGGGGCGTACTCCAACGGCGAGGTCGTCGAGGAGCTGGGCGGCGGAATATGCCAAGTGTCCTCGACGCTGTACAGCGCGACGATGTATTCTTATAACGTCAACACCGTGCAGCGCTATCCGCATTATTTCCCGGTGGATTATATGGAAAAGGGATATGACGCCACTGTGAGCTGGCCGAAGCCCGACTTCCAGTTCAAAAACGACCGCGATTACCCCATCAAAATCGCGACGCACTGCGACCCGGTTGAAAAAAGCCTGACCATCGAGATTTTGGGCACGAATTTGGACGGGACGTATATTGAGCTCACGCGCGACACGTACACCTACAACAACACCAAGTATCCGTGGATAATGGAGGGTTACGGCGTGCAGATGCACAGGAACGTGTTCGACGCAAACGGCATTCAAATCGACCGCGTGGATGAGGTTTACGACGTATACCACACGCACGAGGCCACCGAGCAGATAAAGGCGCTTGACGCGCAGGCCGCCGCAGAGGCCGCCGCCGCGGGCGCCGCGCCCCCGGCATAAAAGAGAGAAAGAGAGCAAACATTATGCAGCCGCGACACGCGGCCGTATTGAGAAAGGGAGACCGCAAAAATGGACAAGAAAACCTTTTATATCACCACCCCCATATACTACCCCTCCGACAAGCTGCACATCGGGCACACCTATTGCACCGTCGCCACCGACGCGATTGCGCGCTACAAGCGCCTGAGCGGCTATGACGTGATGTTTCTGACCGGCACTGACGAGCACGGGCAGAAAATCGAGGAAAAGGCCAAGGCCGCCGGTGTCACGCCGCAGGAATTTGTGGACAAAATCGTCGAGGGCGAAAACGGCATACTCGACCTGTGGAAGCTGATGAACATCTCCAACGACCGCTTCATCCGCACCACCG
>CAZUSM010000078.1:0-6790 GCA_964623675.1 uncultured Oscillospiraceae bacterium | reverse complement strand
CTGCGGACTGGCCGCAAGCGCACAGAGCAAAGACCATCACAAGTGCGAGAAGAAGTGCGATAACCTTTTTCATCTTTGGAATTTCCTCCATAAAATATTATATTCAAGGCAAACGCCTGTGAATATCAAATAAAAATGCGTCGCGTCGCGGCGTTTATGACAGAACTGCCGCAACCTATATACTTATACCACATTTTCCGCGCCAATACAACCCCTTGCGCGACTATATTGCCGCAATTCCGCCCAAAGCAGGCGTTATTTAATATATCACCATGCTTTTGACCTTGCCCACGGAGATATAGTTTTCAAGCACCGCGCGCACGTCCGTGCCCTCGTCGGCGTTTTCCATGCTCAAAGGCGTCGCGCTGACCTCCAGCCGCAGTGCCCCGTCTTCCATCACGGTTTCGTGGTAATAGTTTTCATACAGATCCGCCCGGCAAATCTTGGTGTCGTATTTTATCCCTTTCAACTCGTCAAGCGCACAGCCGGGGAAGTTGATGTTCCAAACCTCGCCCGCGCCCTGACCCTTTGCGATAAGCTCTTTCGCCAGCGGCAGCATGTATTCCTCCGCCACGTCGAAGCTCCCGTCATGCTGGGACGAAAACGCGATAGCGGGCACGCCGCTCATCACGGCCTCCAGCGCCGCGCCTATCGTGCCGGAGTAGGCGATGTCATACCCGGTG
Source organism: uncultured Oscillospiraceae bacterium (assembly GCA_964623675.1). Lineage (GTDB taxonomy): Bacteria > Bacillota > Clostridia > Oscillospirales > Oscillospiraceae > Limivicinus. Next base: position 6,107 of record CAZUSM010000078.1, on the reverse strand, counting down.
TTGTAGCCGAAGTTGATGCCGGAGAAAACGTAATCCGGCTTTTCGGGCAAAAGGTGCGTCAGCGCGACCTTCACGCAGTCGGCGGGAGTGCCCGTGACGCTGTACGCCGCGCGCACGTTTTCAAAATCCTTGTGCTCGCGCACAATAAGCTCGTTGAATATCGTCAGCCGCTGGGACATGGCGCTGCACTGCCCCGCCGGGGCGCATACCCACACGTCGCCCAGCTTCGCCGCCATGCGCGCAAGGCGGTGCAGACCCTCGGCCTCAATGCCGTCATCGTTGGCAATAAGAATTTTCAGACGTTTTTCTTCCATTTCAGTCCTCCATTACATCATACCCCCGTATTCTATCATACCCCCGCGCCATAATGCAATGCCCGCCCACGACAAAAAACGACGCTCTTTTTCATCAAATATAGCCAAAAGCACAAAACGCGTGGAAAAAGCAGACCGCGACGATGGCGCGGAAGGTCTTTGACGTCGCACTGCGAATAGCTCTGTGCTCAAACAGAACACCAAGCAAAAAAACCACGAAAAAGGCTTCCCTTGCGCACCAAGGGAAGCTGGCTCGGCGTAGCCGAGACTGAAGGGATCGCCCGTGCCGCCTTACGGCGGCGCGGTATGCCTTTTGCTTGCAGTAACAAGAGCTGCTGCAAAAACTTGCAACAGCTCTTGTTGAGATTATGTATCTTTGCTTCAGCCTTATGCCTTGACGCTCGGCGTCTTGCCGAACCAGTTGATGATGCCGCGCGGGCATACATCTGCGCAGTGGCCGCAGCCGACGCACTTGTCCGCGTCGACCTTTGCCAAAAAGTCCACCACGGTGATGGCGTCTGCCGGGCATTCGCGCTGGCACTTCATGCACCCGATGCACCCGAAGTCGCACATCTTGGTCACCTTCGCGCCCTTGTCGTGGTTGGAGCAGGCGGGCATGACCTTTTGGCTTTCGGGGATGAGCTTTATGATGCTCTTGGGGCAAGCGTCGGCACATGAGCCGCAGCCGACACAGCGCATGCGGTTGACCTTGGCGACGCCGTCAACGATGTGAATGGCGTCAAACTGGCAGGCGCGCGTGCAGTTGCCGAGGCCGATGCAGGCGAAGGTGCACATCTTGTTGCTCTTGCCGCCGAACAGCATCGCCGCGCGGCAATCCACCGGGCCTGTGTAGTTGAAGCGCATGTCCGCGTGGCCGGTCGTGCCGGAGCAGGGGACGAATGCGACCATCTTTTGCATGTCCGCGCCGGACACGCCCATGATCTCCGCGATCTTGGCCGCGGCCTCTGCGCCGCCCGCGACGCACTTGTTGGTGGGCGCTTCGCCTGCCGCGACTGCGGCGGCGTAACCGTCACAGCCGGGGAAGCCGCACCCGCCGCAGTTCGCGCCGGCGAGACATGCGCGCACGGCCTCCTGCTTGGGGTCAACGTCAACGTGGAATATCTTCGAGGCGTAGGCCAGCAGCGCGCCGAACAACGCGCCCAACACGCCCAGCACCAGTATTGCGAGAAGAACAGATTTCATAGCTTTACGTCCTCCCTAATCAAAAGATCTTCATGCCGCTGAAGCCCATGAACGCAAGGGCGACAAGCGCGGCAGACACAAGGCAGATCGGGAAGCCCTCAAAGCATTCGGGGTATTCGGCAAACTCAACGCGCTCGCGCACGGTGGCGAAAAGCACGATGGCCAGCATGAAGCCCAAGCCGCCGGTGATGCCGTACACCACGGACTCGATGAAGTTGTAGTTGTTCTGCACGTTCAGCAGAACCACGCCGAGCACCGCGCAGTTGGTGGTGATGAGCGGCAGATAGATGCCCAGTGCTGAGTACAGCGACGGCACCATTTTCTTCAGGAACATTTCAACAAACTGCACAAGCGCCGCGATGACGAGGATGAACGTCAGCGTCTGCAAAAACGTCAGCTCCAGCGGGACGAGCACGTACTGGTCTATGACCCAGCATATTGCCGAGGCCAAGCCCATGACGAACGTGACCGCAAGACCCATGCCCGTGGCGGTGTCGACCTTGTTCGAGCAGCCCAAGAACGGGCAGCAGCCGAGAAACTGCGAGAAAATGAAGTTGTTGATGAGAATCGCGCCGAGGGAGATGGAGAGAATGTTAGTCAGCATTATTCCTCAGCCTCCTTTGCAGCCTCTTCGGCGAGCTGTTTTTTCTTTGCGGATTTTTTGAGCGCATACTGCATCACGGCGATGAGGCAGCCGAGCGTGAGGAAGCCGCCGAACGGCATGATGAGTATCGTCGCGCCGAAGTCCTCGGCGAAAATCTGAATGCCTGCGCCCGTGCCGTCGAGCGTGATGCCTCTGGCAAGGTCGATGAGACCGCCGCCGAAGCGCCCCGAACCGAGGAACTCACGCACAACGCACATGATGACCAGCACGCAGGTGTAGCCCAAGCCCTGGAATATGCCGTCGAAGAACGACGGGCCCACGGGCATCTTCTGGCAGAACGCCTCTGCGCGGCCGATGATGATGCAGTTGACGACGATCAGCGGGATGAACACGCCCAGCGCCGAGCTGAGCGCCGGCACGAACGCCTGCAGCAGCAGGTCGACTATCGTGACGAAGCCCGCGATGACCACGACGAAAATCGCGAGACGGATTTCGTCGGGGATGATTTTGCGCATCGCCGAAATGACGACGTTGCAGCAGGTGAGAATGATGAGAACGGACAGACCCATGCCCACGCCGTTGAACAGCGAGGTCGTGATTGCCATGGTGGCGCACATGCCTATCTGCTGAACCAGCACGGGGTTGTTGGTGATGAGGCCTTCCGTGAACTGTTTTTTGATATTCATTCAGCTTGCCTCCTTAACCCAAAGATTCCACAGCCTTGATGCAGGTGGAAACAGCGCCGACGACGGCGTCGGAAGTGATGGTGGCGGCGGTGATGGAGTCAATCTGACCGCCTTTCTTCGCCAGCGCGATGTCCTCGCCCTGACCGACGAAGCTCGCGCGCCAGTTGGTGCCGAATTCGCTCTGCTCGGCGGCCTTTGCGCCGAGACCGGAGGTCTCCGCGTGGGAGATTATCGAAATGCCGGTGCATTTTGCCTCTCCGTCAACGCCCACGGCCATCGTGATGCTGCCCTGCGCGCCGGAGAAGGTCGTCGTCACGACGTAGCCCTCGCCGCCGGTGGCCTTGGCGATTTTGTCAACCGTCGGGAACGCGGAAGCGTCATAATCGACGTCCTCATAGCCCTCCGACGCGAGAACCGCAGCGTAGGCCTTTTCGGTTTTGATTTGATCCTGCTCGGCGATTTTGTCACGGGTGATCAGGTCGACCGCGGCCAACACGCCCGCGACTATCGCGCACACGAGGAAAAGAACAAGGGCGAGCTTAATTATTTTGTTCATTATGCACCCTCCTTTGCCGCTTTCTTTGCGGCCTTCTCGGCGGCGATGTCCTCTTTGGTCACGCCGAACTGGTGGCGGCGGAACGCCTTGTCAATGGCCCAGGTGCAAAGGTTCATGATGAGAATGGCGTAGCTCACGCCCTCCGGATAGCTGCCGAAGTAGCGGATGAGCACCGTTATCGCGCCGCAGCCGAAGCCGTAGAGAAGCTGGCCGCCGGCGGTGACGGGGCTGGTGGCGTAGTCATTGGCCATGAAGAACGCGCCCAAAAGCAAGCTGCCGCAGAAGAGGTTGTACATCACCCAGTCAACGCGGGAGTACCCCTCGTGGCCGAACGCGAAGGTCAGCACGACGACAGTTGCCACAAACGAGGTGGGGATGCGCCAGGTGATGACCTTGCGCGCGAAGAGGTAGATCACGCCGATGAGCAGCGCGAGAACGCTGATTTCGCCGATGCAGCCGGGCATGTTGCCCAGGAACATGTTCGTGAAGTTGATGTAATCCGGCATGGCTTCGCCCGCGTACATATAGGACATCGGGGTGGCCATCGTCGTGCCGTCGACAACGCCCTTGAGCGAGTTGGGGACGGCCCAAGAGGTCATGTGGTTTGCGTAAGAGGCGATCAGGAACGCACGACCCGCCAGCGCCGGGTTGAGGAAGTTCTTGCCGAGGCCGCCGTAAAGCTGCTTGACGACGACGATGGCGAAGAAGCTGCCGCTGATGGGGAGCCACAGCGGGGACGTGGGCGGCATGGTCATCGCCATGAGAAGCCCCGTCAGCGCCGCCGAGCAGTCGCCGATGGTGTTGGACTTTTTCATGAGCTTGCGGTAAGCCCACTCGAAGAACACTGCCGACAGCATGCTCACAACCGCCACACCCAGCGGCCTCCAGCCGAACTGGAGAATGGACACTATCAGCGCCGGCATCAGCGCGAGAATGACGTCGATCATTATGCGCCTTGTGTCGGTCTCGGTTCTGACCTGCGGCTGGTACGCGACGTCAAGAACTATTTTAACTTTGTTGTCGCTCATTTGTTTGCCTCCTTTGCCGCTTCTGCCTCGGCCTTGGCCTTTTCCTTGGCGGCCTTGGCCTGGAACATGAGCTTGGCGGTCTTGAATGCGTGCGTCAGCGGCATTCTTGCCGGGCAGTTGTATGCGCAGCTGCCGCACTCGAAGCAGTCGGTGATGTGGTATTTCTCCATCATCTCGTAGTTGCCCTTGCTGTAGTACATGTACATGAACACGGGTTCGAGGTTCATCGGGCACACGGAGATGCACTTGCCGCAGCGGATGCACGTCGGCTCGTCCACGTGGCGATCCTCGTCCTCCGTGAAGAACAGGACGCCGGCCGTGCCCTTGATAGCGGGCGCGTCGAAGCTCGTGGCGCATATACCCATCATCGGGCCGCCGAGGACGATTTTCTTGGGGGTCTTGGCCCAGCCGCCGCACTGCTCGGCCAGATAGCCGAACGGAGTGCCCACGCGCACAAGGCCGTTGACGGGCGCGTGCAGCGCGCTGCCCGCGACGGTCACGATGCGGTCGATGACCGGGCGGCCTTCATAGCACGCCTGATAAATGGCGTACGCCGTGCGGGTGCTGACGACGTTGCAGCCCACGGAGGAGGGAATCCCGCCGGGCTTGACTTCGCGCCCAGTGACGGCCTTGACCTGCATTTTTTCGCCGCCCTGCGGATACTTCACGGCTTCGGGGACTATCTCGATGCCGTATTTCTCCGGGTGGAGTGAGTTGAGCAGGTCGATGGCGTCCTGCTTGTTCACTTCAATGCCGTAGTAGGCCTTGTCGAGGCCGGAGGCAATGCGCACAAGCTCAATGCCCTTCAACAGCTCCTCCGGGTGGTTTTTCATGGTCAGGTGGTCGCCGTTGAGGTACGGCTCGCATTCCGCGCCGTTGATTATCAGCGTGTCGACCTTGCCCAGGCCGCCGCGGATTTTGAACGCGGTCGGGAACATCGCGCCGCCCATGCCGACCACGCCGGCATCGCGGATGCGTTCGAGAATGGCCTCCGGATCTTTCAGCTGCTCCTCGGTCAGGGGGGCGAGATCCGTGCAGGGGGTGTCCTTGAAGTCATTTTCAATGACCACGGACATTATCATGTCTCCCAGCGGGTGGGGTCTGGGCTCCACGGCCACGACCTTGCCGGAAACGGAGGCATGAACTGGGGCGGATACAGGCGCGGGGTTGGTACCCACCACCTGACCCATCGTCACATAGTCGCCGACAGCCACGGTGGGCTGGCAGGGTGCGCCTATGTGCTGTGCCATGGGAATGACGACTTGCGCCGGCGGTGCAATGACGGTCATCGGGACATCCGGTGCCTTCATGTAGTTGGGATGCACGCCGCCTTTAAAAGTGTGGGACATAATAGCTTCACCTCATAAAGTATTCGCGTTATGCATTGTACTGAGAATATGTACGATGTATGAATTTTATCACAACAACATTTTGTTGTCTACACGATTTAGTACAAAAACCGCTAAAAAACCAAGATAAGTTATTAACAAGCCTGTCAAAACGTTAGCAAACTGCAACTTTTGCGTCAAAATTGGTTTTTCGCCCCAGCAAAGCAAACAAATCCCGCCCTTTCCCATAAAGAATTCGTTAACCCCGGTAATTTCAACCCAAAATGAAAAACAATTCAACCAAATCCTCTCCGACTACTATAAATATACGACAATTATTAACCCAACCGCAATTTCGGGGTGGAGAGTCACTTGACTCCCCACCCCG
>CAZUSM010000077.1:2548-6894 GCA_964623675.1 uncultured Oscillospiraceae bacterium | reverse complement strand
CTATTGACAAACGCGTGAGCGTGTGTTATTGTACTAATCGCTTAATACAGTGACACAAGGAGGTGTGTGGATGGAATGGCAATTTGACAACAACATGCCGATATACACTCAGCTCGTGGACAAGATTGAACTTGCGATAGTATCGGGCGAATACGCGCTGGGCGAGCGCTTGCCGGGTGTGCGCGAGATGGCCGCCGAGGCGGGCGTCAACCCCAACACCATGCAGCGCGCCTTTGCCAAGCTTGAGCTTTTGGGGCTTGTGTATACCCAGCGCAGCAACGGCAGATTTGTGACGGAGGACACGACAGTGATTGAACGCGCCAAAGAAACCCTCGCGCGCGAGCAGATCCACAGCTTTATGGATTCCATGCTCCGCATAGGCTACACCAAAGATGACATTATCCGCTTGCTTGAAAGCAGCGAAAGGGAGGACAGCAATGGCAATTCTTGAATGCAAAGGCCTCACCAAGCAATACGGCAAGGTGACGGCGCTTGACAATGTGACGCTCAGCATCCAGCCGGGGCGCGTCGTGGGGCTTCTCGGCCCGAACGGCAGCGGCAAAACCACGCTCATCAAGCTCGCCAACGGGCTTTTGAGCCCGACTGAGGGCGAAATACTTATATGCGGCAAAGCCCCCTGCCCCGAAACCAAGGCCGTGGTCAGCTACCTACCGGACAAAATCCACCTTCCCGAATGGATGAGCACGGAAAAGCTCATGGACTTGTACGGTGACTTTTACGCGGACTTTGACCGCGCCCGGTGCGAGGACATGCTCGCCAAGCTCGGCCTCGACCCCAAGCAGCGCTTGCAGCAGATGAGCAAGGGCACAAAGGAAAAGGTTCAGCTCATCATGGTCATGAGCCGCAAGGCCAAGCTTTATCTGCTCGATGAGCCCATCGGCGGCGTTGACCCCGCCACGCGCGACTACATTCTCGACACCATCATCAAAAACTACGACCCCGACGCCGCCGTCGTCATCTCCACGCATCTCATAGGCGACGTGGAAAACGTGCTCGACGAGGTCATCTTCGTCAACCGCGGCCAAATCGCGCTTCAAAAGGATGTTGACACCCTGCGCGAGGAAAACGGCAAGAGCGTCGACGCTCTTTTCAGGGAGGTATTCAAATGCTGACTAAACTCATCAAACAGGAATTTCGCGCAACAAGCCGCATAATGCTGCCCTTGGCGGCGGCGGTGCTGGTGCTGGCGGGCTTGGCCGGGTACTCGGCCATCATGCTCAACGGCGAGGTCGATTATAAGTTCCTCGACATACTCTTTCTCATCATTCTCATCGGCTTTGTGTTCAGCATTTTCGGTATATGCGCCGTGTGCTTCATCATGATGATTCAGCGGTTTTACAAGAACCTGCTGGGTCAGGAGGGCTATCTGATGTTCACCCTGCCCGTCAGCGTTGACGCGCTGGTGTGGGCGAAGCTCATTGTTTCCTGCGTGTGGTTTGTCGTGACGGGCGTTGCCGTCATGCTCGCGATGATACTCATGGGCGTGGTCAGCGCGGCGTTTGCCTTCGACGCGGAGACGATATCCCGCCTGTGGGGCGGCTTCGCCGACCTTGTCGAGCTCATCGGCGGCGGGCACATTGCCGGGTACGCAGTCGAGCTCATCGTGATGTTCTTTGTCGCCTCTTGCACGACCTGCCTGCAGTTCTATCTCGCGATGGCAATCGGCCAGTGCTTTGCAAACCGCAAGGTATTTTGGAGCGTCGTGGCGTTTTTCGCGGTCAGCATAGTCATGTCCATGCTCACCACGCTCGGCGGCAGATTCATTGTCCTGCTCAATCCGAGCACGGTTTTGGATTCACTTTTCTCCGGCATGCCCAACGTGCAGGCGGCGAAATCAGCCGTCCACCTCGTTTTTGCCGGCATGGCCGCCCTCTGCGCAGTCCAGGGCGCAATATACTACATCCCCACCACCCTGCTCTTGAAGAAAAAGCTCAACCTCGCGTAATTTCTACGCTTAATCTCAAATTATCGGGCGCGCCTATGCGCGCCCGTTTTCAGCCGGGAGACACAACACTATGAACAATATTACATACACAAAGAAATCCCTGACCGTATTTTTTGCGCTTGTTGTCGCGCTGTCCGCCGCAGTTGAGGCGGGGATATGCCTCGGCGGGCCGGAGTGGCTGTACCCGGTGCTGATGTGGCTGCCCGCAGTGTCGGCGCTCGCGGCGGCGTGCGTCGCCATCGCCGAATCCGACGCGCCGTTTTCCCTCAAGTCTCGGCTCTCCTGCTTTCGAGTGTGCCATGTCAAGTACGTGCTTCTCGCCTGTTTCCTGCCGCTTTGCTATCTTTTGCCGCCTTACGCGGTGTATTGGGCGATGAACCCGGCGGGCTTTGCGTATAACGGCGTCAGTCTTTTGGTGGCCGTGCGCGAGTGCGCGCCGGTGTTGGTGCTGGGCATTTTTCTCTCGCTTGTGACGGCCTTGGGCGAGGAAATCGGCTGGCGCGGCTTCATGTTCCCCGCGTTGGAGGAAAACCACGGCTTGGACACGGCGCTTCTCGTCTCCTCGCTCTTTTGGGTGGTGTGGCACTTCCCGCTCATTCTCGGCGCGGGCTATGCCGAGGGCGCGCCGCTGTGGTATTCGCTTTTGTCATTTTCTCTGTGCGTGTTCCCCATCGGCGTCATCGCGGGGCTGTTGACGCACAAAAGCCGCAGTGTGTGGCCGGCGGCGTTTCTGCACGCGGCGCATAATAACTACGACCAGTCGGTCTTTTCCGTCATCACGCGCGGGGATAACGCCCCCTTTTTCGTCGGCGAGACGGGCGTGCTGACCATCATGTGCGTGTGGGTGATTGCGATAATCATGTACTTCTCCGCGAAAAAAGCTTTGAAATCCGCGTGAAAATGTGCTATAATAGCGCAAACAACGAGTGGCATATCTGCGTAAAACCGGTTGCAGATGTGCCGCTCGTTTTTTATTTTTCAGAAACGGAGAACGATTCACCAAATGGCAAATTCCAACCAAGCCCTCGACACCGCGCCCCTTTCCGCGCTCATGCGGCAGTACGCCGTGCCGTGCATCATCTCGCTGCTCGTCGGCGCGCTTTACAACATCGTCGACCAGATTTTCATCGCCAACGCCGATTATCTCGGCTCTTACGGCAACGCGGCCAACACCGTCGTCTTCCCCATGACGGTCGCCGCGCTCGGCCTTGCGGTGATGCTGGGCGACGGGTGCTGTGCCTTTGTCAGCATCGCGCTCGGCTCTGCCCGGCATGAGGACGCCCACCGCGCCGTGGGCAACTGCATTGTGCTGTGCCTCGCTTCAAGCGCGGTGCTCACCGCGCTGTATCTCATTTTCGCCGAGCCGATTCTCGCGCTTTTCGGCGCGACGGTGAACGCCGAAACCCACGCGCTTTCCCGCGAATATTTCTTTTACATCACCCTCGGCATACCCTTTTATATGTTCGGCCAGGCCATGAACCCCGTCATCCGCAGTGACGGCAGCCCGCGCTTTGCCATGGTGGCCACGGTGGCGGGCGCGCTGACCAACGTCGTGCTCGACCCGATTTTCATTTATCTTTTCCGCTGGGGCATGATGGGCGCGGCTGTCGCCACCGTCATCGGTCAGGCGCTCACGGCGGCGATGAGCGCGCATTATATTTTGCACATGAAGTCCGTGCGCCTTTCGCGCGCCAGCTTCCCGCTGCGTTGGGCGGTCATACGCCGCATGCTCGCCCTCGGCGCGACGAGCCTGCTCGCCCAGCTTTCGCTCGTGGTGTCGATGGCGGCGGTGCAAAACACCTGCATGAAATACAGCGCGCTCGACCCCGTTTTTTCTCAAAGTGAGTTTTCGCAGATTCCCCTCGCCGTTCTCGGCATCGTGATGAAGTTTTTCCAAATCGCCATTTCCGCCGCCATCGGTCTGGCCGCCGGGTGCATCCCCATCGCGGGGTACAATCTCGGCGCGGGTCGGCGCGACCGCGCCAAGGCGCTTTTCACCCGGCTCATCATCGCCGAGCTTGCCGTGGGGCTTGCCGCGCTTGCGATTGTGGAAGCGTTCCCTCTGCCGCTGGCGCGCCTGTTCGGCGCGCGCAACGAAAGCGCGTATTATTCCGACTTCGCCGTCAAGTGCTTTCGCACTTATCTCTGCCTCATGCCGCTCGCCACGCTCAACAAGGGCACGTTCATCTATCTCCAAGCCCTCGGCAAGGCGCTCGCGTCCACGACGGTGTCCATGCTGCGCGAGATAGTTTTCGGCGTGCTTCTGCCGATTCTTTTGCCGCTTTACATGGGGCTGGACGGTCTGCTGTGGTCGTTCCCCGCGGCGGATTTGCTCACCTTCGTCATCGCGCTGTTTTTCATTCGGCAGACGTATAAAGAG
>CAZUSM010000077.1:0-2448 GCA_964623675.1 uncultured Oscillospiraceae bacterium | reverse complement strand
GGATTTGCTCACCTTCGTCATCGCGCTGTTTTTCATTCGGCAGACGTATAAAGAGTTGTCGGCAGACATGATATAAATGCGCAACAAAAACTTGCATTTTGTATGATGCTGTGATATTCTGTCATTGGTACTTAGTACCCTTAGAGCGTTGCACAACGGCAGGCGGCTAGCTACATCTCCGTAAAGGAGGTGGGAACATGCCTATAGTCATAACGGTACATATATTTGGACTGACTGTGACCATCAGGATAAAGCGAAACCGCCACTCGGCAAAGTGACGGTTTCAATGCTTATTGCGTTGTACACTTAATTCACTGAGCTAACCGCTTGTCGCGACGCTCTTTGTATATTTATTATACCTCGCGCCCCACGCTTTTGTCAAGCGTGGAGCGCTTTTGATATGCTCAATACCTGTCGTCCTCGTAATACCTTCTGCGTCTGGCGGCGGCGCGGCGGCGGGCGGCGCGCTTTTGCCTGACCGTGGACGCGACCATCAGCACCAGCACCAGCACAATCGCGCCTATGCCGACATAGAGTATCCACTTGCCGTCCTCGGCGGGCTTGACGTACTCGACCTCGCGCGTGGTTTCATAATCGCACACGCCGCACTCGCCCCGCTCCTCGCCGGGCTGCTTCTTGGTGGCCTCGCGCACGGTCTCCCACGTCATCACGTGCCCCGCCTCGCCGGACTTGTCGCCGCATTCGCACTCGTGCCAGTGGCGCTCATCGTCGTATATCCACGCGCGGCCATAGCTGTGCTCGTGGTTGGGGTCGACGGTGGGCGCGGCCGCGTCGGCGTCGCCGCCGTCGGCCTTATCCTCGCCGCCGGGGGCGGCGGTTGCGGTGGGCGTCGGGGTGGGGGCGGGCGTCGGCGAGGGCGAGGGCTTTTCATAGTCCACGTTCAGCGCGGCGCTTTTCGTGTCGGCGCTGCCGCCCGCGCCGGTGAATATGCAATACACCTTGCTCCCGTCCAGCTCGCGCGGTATGCCGCGCAAGATGAGCTTGCCGAGGGTGTCATCGGAATAGGTCATGCCGGAGAAGGTGTTCATCAGCTCTTGCATGGAATAGCTCTTGCCGTCGGCGGCGGTGAGGCGCCACTCGCACTTTTCCGCGCCCGACGCCGTCGCCACGAACGAGCACCAGCCGCCCTCGTCCACGCGCTCGCTGCCGGGGTGCTTGATTATCGTCGGCGCCCAAACCTCCGGGGCGTAGGTGCGGCGGAGAATGATGTACGCGCCGTTATCGTAAATGGTGTAATCCACGGCGGAATTGTTCAGATACGCCTGCAAGCCCTCAGCAAAGTAATACCCCGCCGCCGCGTCAAGGCGCAAATCGACCGTGGCATAATCCGTGGTGAAGGTGCTGTCGATAAAGTTGCCCGCGCTGTCATACCAGCTCAGGCCGTAGTATACCGCGCCCGGTGTGCTCGTCGCGCCGGTTATCTCATACGCGTTTGCCGAGGCCACCGGCGTGCCGGAGGTCGTGGCCAGCACCTTGGTGATGGGCTCATAGCCGAGCTCGGCCGCCTCGGCAGAGCCGGAAAGCCCGCTCACGCCCAGCGCGCCCACGCACAGCACGGCCAGCGCAAGCGAAATTATACGTTTCGTCGTTTTCATTGCACTCCCCTCCTTAATCATTAGACTGCAAATCCCGTAAAATGTTTCTTGATTACATTATATAATTTGCCCCGCGCGCTCGTCAAGCGAAATATTGACGCGGCGGGGCGCAAAGCTTATAATAACAGCAAAACTATGACTTGGAGAAATAACCGTGATCAAATACGATGCCGGAAAATGCGATATCGCCGTTATCGGCGCGGGGCACGCGGGGATAGAGGCCGCGCTGGCCGCCGCGCGGCTGGGCGCGGACACGCTGTGCTTCACCGTCAACCTCGACTCCGTGGGCAACATGCCCTGCAACCCCGCCATCGGCGGCACGGGCAAGGGTCATCTCGTGCGCGAGCTGGACGCGCTCGGCGGCGAAATGGCCAAGGCCGCAGACAAGGCATGCATCCAATACCGCATGCTCAACCTCGGCAAGGGTCCGGCGGTGCACTCGCTGCGCGCACAGGCCGACCGCCGCCGCTATCAGGAGGTCATGAAGCACACCCTTGAAAAGCAGGAAAACCTGCGCGTCAAGCAGGCGGAGGTCGTGGACATCGGCGTGGAGGACGGACGCGTCGTCTCCGTTACGACGGCGACGGGTGCCGTGTGGCAGTGCGGCGCGGTCGTGCTCGCCACGGGCACATATCTCGCCGGGCGCACCATCGTGGGCGAGGTTCTGCGCGATTCCGGGCCCGACGGACTTGCCGCCGCGACGGCACTCGCACCGCGCCTTGCCGAGCTCGGGCTTTCCATGCGCCGCTTCAAAACCGGCACACCCCCGCGCGTCAACGCGCGCACGGTGGATTTTGCGAAAATGGAGCTTCAGCCTGGCGACGCCGAGCCC
>CAZUSM010000076.1:0-6977 GCA_964623675.1 uncultured Oscillospiraceae bacterium | reverse complement strand
AGGATGAGAACGAGCAGGGCAAAGATGGTGAACAGTCTCTGCGCCTTGACGCCCATCTCAGACTTGATGACTTCGCCGACAGAGCCGCCGTTGTGACGGATGGAGGCGAAGAGAGCGCCGAAGTCATGCATAGCACCGAAGAAGATGCCGCCGATGACAACCCACAGGAAAACGGGAACCCAGCCGAAAACTGCGGCCTGGATAGGTCCGTTGATGGGGCCTGCGCCCGCGATGGACGAGAAGTGGTGACCCATCAGAACGGCGGGGTTGGCAGGAACGAAGTCCTTTCCGTCGTAACTGGTGTGTGCCGGGGTCTCGTGGTTGGGGTCAACGCCCCACTGTTTTGCAAGCCAAGAGCCGTAGAAAATGTAGCCCAGAGCAAGCAGAACAACTGCGATGAGAAGAATAAGTACTGCGCTCACACTTTTCACTCCTTAAATGAAAGTATAAAATATATCGCTTTTCGCTTCAAGAGCCCCTCAGTCTCTATTCGCGAACAGCTTACTGAAATAAGGGACAAGCTCGTGCCCGGCGCGGTTGGTGCTGACCGAACGCGTGCTCAAATCGACTATACCGGCTTTCAGCTCGGTATACCCATGCAGGGAGAATTTATAGCTTTTTGAAAAGCTCAGCTTTTGGACGTGCTTGGCCGTTTGTTTGTCAACGGCATCGGCCACGAATACGAGCTTGACATTGGAGTATTGGTGCTCTTTGTGGGGCTTGACGCGCGGGAGAGATTCGTCCAGCGCCATCTTCACGGCCTTGTCAATCGTGGACGCGTCATAGCTCGGCGCAGAGAAAACATAGGCAAATTCGTTGGTCTCATTGCCCCAAACCTTGATGTTTTTCGTAAGCCAATATCTCTCGTCGCGGGAGAAATAGTCGGCGCGGAATGCCAAGGGCGCTTCGCCCTCCTGCGCGGGGAGGACGTTATAATAGGCGCTGTAGGAATCACTGAGCACCTCGATGAACTTTTCCCGCTCCATGGCGCGCCTCCTGCAAAGAAATAATAAAGAATAAACGGTTTCTTAAATGCTTGTCGGCAAATCCTTACGGTAACTTTACGGATTTGGCCGAATCCTCAACAAGAATATAACGCATTCTTAAAAAAATTTCAATAGGCAATTCATAAAAAATCCACATTTTATTGACGAAGTTTATCTTTTTCGGGGTAATTGTGCCTTATGTAAACCGATTTTTAGGCATTTTTCGGATAAAAATGCTTTTGAGCCGTCGGCAGAAATCGCATTAGCAGCAAATTAACGGGCTTTGTCAAAACTTAACGGTGTAAAGATTTTATCGAGTTTTAACAAACGGTTAACTTTGTCGAAGCGTGTGTTATTTTTCTGTCGGTGGTTTACAGCTTCAAAATTTTGATGTATATTTAATAAATATTAAGAACGAATGATTTTCAGAGGTTGAAAATGGAGTACAGACTGTGTGTCCCCTGCTTGCTGGGGCTGGAAGGACCGATCGCGGACGAGCTGCGGCGGCTGGATATGCGCAACGTGGAAAGCGAGAACGGGCGCGTGTATTTTTCGGGCGACGAGGCCGCCATTGCGCGCGCCAACGTGAATCTGCGCATCGGCGAGCGCGTTTTGGTGGAGCTGGGGCGCTTTCGCGCGGTGACGTTTGAGGAGCTTTTTCAGGGCGTGAAGGCCATACGCTGGGAGGAGATGATCCCGCGCGACGGGGCGTTCCCCGTGAAGGGGTACAGCCTCAACTCCGCGCTGTTCTCCGTGTCCGACTGCCAAAAGATAATCAAAAAGGCCATTGTGGAGCGCCTAAAGGGCGTTTACGGGCTGGAATGGTTTCCGGAGAGCGCGGAGACGTATCAGGTGCAGTTTTCGATAATGAAGGACAGCGTGTCCGTGTGCCTTGACACCTCCGGCGAGGGGCTGCACAAGCGCGGGTATCGCCCGGCGCACAACGCAGCGCCCTTGAAAGAGACCATGGCCGCGGCGATGGTGAAGCTGTCGCGCTATATGGGGCGCGGGGATTTCGCCGATCCGTTTTGCGGCAGCGGCACGATTCCCATAGAGGCCGCGCTCATCGCGCGCAACATCGCGCCGGGCTTGAACCGGGGCTTTGCCGCGATGAATTGGCGCGGAATACCCAAGCGCGTGTGGCAGGACGCCCGCGACGAGGCCAGGGCGCGCGAATACCATGGGGAATACTCCATCCTCGGCACGGACATCGACCCAAAGGCCATCGCCATCGCGCGCGAAAACGCCGAGCGCGCGGGCGTGGCGGACATTGTGCGCTTCGAGGTGGCGGACGCGACGGCGTTCGCGCGCGAGACCGAGCGCGGCATAATCGTGACGAACCCGCCTTACGGCGAGCGCATAATGGAAAAGCAGCAGGCCGAGGAGCTTTACCGCGCGTTCGGCGCGGCGTGGAGCAAGACCGCGAACTGGCAGCTTTATCTGCTCAGCTCGCACACGGAGTTTGAGCGCTGCTTCGGCAAGCCCGCCGACAAAAAGCGCAAGCTCTACAACGGCATGATAAAATGTGATTTGTTCATGTACTATAAATAACAGCAGTCTACTATATGTAAAATAGGGAGCGGGAAAAAGATATGAAGCACCTTTTCATCGTAAACCCCATTGCCGGAGGCAGGGATCACACCGAGGAGGTCAGGGCGAAGGTCGAGGCGGCCTTTGCCGCGCGCGAGGGCGAATATGAAATCTACGTCACGCGCGCCCCGATGGACGCAACGGCCAAAATAACCGCCGAGGCCGCCACGGGCGAGGAGCTGCGCGTTTATGCATGCGGCGGCGACGGGACGTTCAACGAATGCGTCTGCGGCGCGGCGGGGCACGAAAACGTCGCCCTGTGCCCTTTCCCCACCGGCACGGGCAATGACTTTTGCCGCATGTTCGGCGAGGAGAGCGAGCTTTACCGCGAGCTGGACGCGCTTTTGGACGGCACGACGCGCAAAATCGACCTCATCCGCGTCAACGACCGCTGGTGCAGCAACATCGCCTCCGTCGGCATCGACGCGCGCATAGGCACGGACGTGCACAAATACAGCCACCTGCCCCTCGTCGGCGGCGCGGCGGGGTACGTGGTGTCGGCAGTTGTGAACATGTTCAAGGGCATCAGCCGCAACATGTACGTCAAGTGCGGCGAGTATTACGCCGAGGGCAAGCACACCCTGCTTTGCGCATGCAACGGGCGCTTTTACGGCGGCGGCTTCAACCCCACGATGGACGCCCGCCCCGACGACGGCGAGCTTGACTTCATCATCGTGCGCCAGGTCAGCATTTTCACCTTCGCCCGCCTCATCGGCAAGTACGCCGCCGGGCGCGCGGATGAGTTTCCCAAGTACGTCACCCACCTCAAGGGCACGAAAATCGAAATCGGCTTTGACGACGAGGAGGTCATCAACATCGACGGCGAGGCCGTTTTCGCCAAACGCGTCACCATGGAGCTTGCACCCGGCGCGGCGCGGCTCATCGTCCCGCGCGGCATGAAATTCTTTGAGTGATTTTTGGGTCGGATTCTTATATAATTTTTCCTACAAAAGTTTTCACAGAAAGTTAATAAAATTTTTCGCAAAAATGCCTCTTAGGGGCTTGCAAAAAATCAAAAGTGTGGTATTATAAGCTTCGTTAGCACTCATGGTGTTTGAGTGCTAACGAAGCTGAATTACTTTGTTAAAAAAATTTGGAGGTATATACGCAATGAAACTGAAACCGTTAGCTGACAGAGTCATCCTCAAGCAGAATGAGGCCGAGGAGCGCACCTCTTCCGGCATATTCCTGACCGCGTCCGCGCAGGAGAAGCCCGAAGTGTACGAAGTGGTCGAGGTCGGCCCCGGCGGGCTGGTCGACGGCAACGAGGTCGAGATGATCGTCAAGGCCGGGGAGAAGGTTCTCGTCGGCAAGTACAGCGGCACCAAGGTCAAGCTCGACGAGGTCGAGTACACCATCGTGCGCCAGAGCGACATTTTGGCCGTCATCGAGTAATATAAGCTCAGTAATAACTAGGAGGTTTAATATATCATGGCTAAACAGATTATTTACGGCGAAGAAGCAAGAAAGGCTATCGAGCGCGGCGTCAATCAGCTGGCCGATACCGTCAAAATAACCCTCGGCCCGAAAGGCCGCAACGTCGTGCTTGACAAGAAGTTCGGCACTCCGCTCATCACCAACGACGGCGTGACCATCGCCAAGGAAATCGAGCTTGAAGACGCTTTCGAGAACATGGGCGCACAGCTGATCAAAGAAGTGTCCACCAAGACCAACGACGTGGCCGGCGACGGAACCACCTCCGCCACCATCCTCGCACAGGCGATGATAAACGAGGGGCTGAAAAACCTCGCCGCCGGTGCAAACCCCATGGTCATGAAGCGCGGCATTCAGAAAGCCACCGAGGCCGCCGTTGAGGCCGTCAAGGCCGCGTCCCAGCCCGTTTCCGGCACGAAGGACATCGCCCGCGTCGGCACCATCTCCTCCGGCGACGAGCACATCGGCACGCTCATCAGCGAGGCCATGGAAAAGGTCAGCCAGAACGGCGTCATCACCATTGAAGAGTCCAAGACCGCCGAGACCTATTCCGACGTCGTCGAGGGCATGCAGTTCGACCGCGGCTACCTCAGCCCGTACATGGCCACCGACATGGACAAAATGGAAGCCGTCATCGACGACGCGCTCATCCTCATCACCGACAAGAAGATCTCCAACATTCAGGAGATTCTGCCCCTGCTGGAGCAGATAGTCAAGGCCGGCCGCAAGCTCCTCATCATCGCAGAGGACGTCGAGGGCGAGGCGCTTGCCACCATTATCCTCAATAAGCTGCGCGGCACGTTCACCTGCGTGTGCGTCAAAGCCCCCGGCTTCGGCGACAGACGCAAGGAAATGCTGCAGGACATCGCCATTCTCACCGGCGGCCAGGTCATCTCCTCCGAGCTTGGCATGGAGTTGAAGGATGCCGACCTGTCCATGCTCGGCCAGGCGCATCAGGTCAAGGTCACCAAGGAGAACACCGTCATCGTCGACGGCGCAGGCTCTTCCGAGGACATCAAGGCGCGCGCCGCTCAGATTGAGCATCAGATTTCCGTCACCACCTCCGAGTACGACAAGGAAAAGCTGCAGGAACGCCTTGCCAAGCTGTCCGGCGGCGTGGCCGTCATCAAGGTCGGTGCCGCAACAGAGACCGAGATGAAGGAAAAGAAGCTGCGCATCGAGGACGCGCTCAACGCCACCCGCGCCGCAGTTGCCGAGGGCATCGTGCCCGGCGGCGGCACGGCCTACGTGCTGGCCTCCAAGGCGGCCGACAAGCTGGTTGCCACCCTTGAGGGCGACGAGAAGACCGGCGCGGCCATCATCGCCAAGGCGCTGAAAGCCCCCACCATGCAGATCGCCGCAAACGCGGGTCTTGAGGGCGCGGTCATTCTCAACAACGTCTACTCCGCCGAGACTGCCAACTACGGCTATGACGCGGCCAACGACAAGTACGGCGACATGATCGCCATGGGCATTGTCGACCCGACCAAGGTCTGCCGCAGCGCGCTCGAAAATGCCGCCTCCGTGGCCGCAATGGTGCTCACGACCGAGAGCCTCGTTGCCGACCTGCCGGAGAAGAATCCCCCCATGCCCGCCGCCGGCGGCGACATGGGCGGCATGTACTAAGCCGCAAAGGCATAGTATAGGCACGTAATAAGATAAGGTTCAGCCCTGCGTTCGCGAAGCGAACGCAGGGCTGTTGCGTTTGTGGGGCGAAAAAGGGGTGAAAAAAGGTGGACTATATTGGGCGCGTATGGTAAAATGACGGTGGATTTTGCGAGCGGGCACGGCGATAATGAGGCCTTGCGTCCGTTTGAAATATATGCAAAGGAGTTTACTGCGATGGAGCTTCGCGCGGATAATGCCAAGACACGCAGCTCGAATTTCGAGCTTTTGAGAATTGTCGCAATGCTGATGATAATCGCATACCACATCATTTATCACTGCATGCTCAATCAGCTCATCACGGGGGAGCTGTTTCATCACCCGATGATTTACAATAAGCTTTTCATCATGACCGTGATTCGCACGTTCGGCCCGATTTGCAACAATGTGTTTCTGCTGATTTCAGGGTATTTCATGATAGACCATGTGCGCTCGCAGGGCAAGAGCGTCAACCTGAAAAAGACGGCGAAAAAGCTGGTGCTTCAGGTCGCATTTTCCACGGTGCTCATCGTGCTGATTTCGTCCGTCGTGCGCGTTCTCGCGGGCGGCAAGGTCACGGCGCACAACATTTCGCTTTTCAATTCGACGACGTGGTACGTGGGGTATTATCTCGCGGTCGTCGTGATTGCGGCGCTGTTCTTGAATGACTTTTTGTTCAAGCTCAGCCGCGGCCAATACGCGGCGTTCATTCTCGCCCTGTTCGGCCTCATCTCTTTCTCATGGTCTCATGACCTGCTGTGCGGCATCTCCGCCGAGCTGCCTGTGCTGCTGCTGGGCGTGCTGCTGTTCTCGGTGGGCGGGTTTATCCGGCGCTATAATCCGTTTGAGAACGTCCGGGCGTACATTTTCGTGCTCATCATCGCGCTGGGGTATGTGTTCACTTACATCGGCCAGTATAACATCACCACCGCGAGCATCGACACCTTCATCGTGGAAAATCAAAGCTATCCCTTCATGCAAACGATTGAGGGGTATTCAAAAGAGAGCGTCGTGCCGTTTGTGATTTCGATTTGTCTGTTTGAGCTTTTCCTGCGTATTCGCATGCCCAACAGCCGCGTGATAAACTTCCTCGGCAGCGCCACATTTATGGTTTACCTCATGCACGACAACAACTTCGTGCGCAGTCTGTGGATGCTGCACGATTGGATGACGCCCCTGCACGACGCCCCGCTCACGTTCATGGCAGAGCTTGCGCTCTACACCATAACCATGTTCGCCCTCGGCGTCGCAACCTACGCCCTGTATCTCCTGACCGGATGGCTTGGGAGAAAGCTGCGGCCGCTGGTGGTTAAGGGGTGAGAT
>CAZUSM010000075.1:0-6986 GCA_964623675.1 uncultured Oscillospiraceae bacterium | reverse complement strand
CGACTTTTAATTCTTTCGTGAATTTGGGTCACATCTATTTACAACGCAGATAAAAATCCCCTACATATTATTGCACGCCCTTGAAAAGTTCACAAAATGTAGTATAATATAGAATTGATATATTATCTGAAAAAGGGATTTGATTATGGCACAAAGCACAGCGCAATACGGCAACGAAAGCATATCCCAGCTCAAGGGGGCAGACCGCGTCCGCAAGCGGCCGGGGGTCATTTTCGGCTCTGACGGGCTGGACGGGTGCGAGCATGCCGTTTTTGAAATACTCTCCAACGCCATCGACGAGGCGCGCGAGGGCTATGGCGAGCTCATCACGCTGACCTATTACGCGGACAAGTCCATCGAGGTCGAGGACTTCGGCCGCGGCTGCCCGCTGGATTGGAACAGCAACGAAAAGCGCTTCAACTGGGAGCTGATTTTCTGCGAGCTGTACGCCGGCGGCAAGTACAAAAATGCCGACGGCGGCGATTATGAATACTCCCTAGGTCTCAACGGCCTCGGCGCATGCGCCACGCAGTACGCCTCGGAGTATATGGACGTCACCGTCCGCCGCGACGGCAGCAAGTACACCCTGCACTTCAAAAAGGGCAAGCCCGTCGGCAAAAAGGGTCAGGAGCTGATGATTGAGCCCGCCGACCGCAAGAAAACCGGCTCCACCATCCGCTGGCGCCCCGACCGCGAGGTGTTCACCGACATTGACATTCCGGAGGAATACTTTGACGACGTGCTGCACCGTCAGGCGGTCGTCAACGCCGGGGTCACGTTCCGCCTGCGCCTTGAAAAGGACGGCAAGTTCGACGTGCGCGATTATTGCTATCAAAACGGCATCGTCGATTACGTCAGCGAGCTTGCGGGCGAGGGCGCGCTGACCACGCCGGAGTTCATCACCGCCGAGCGCCGAGGCCGCGACAGAGACGACAAGCCCGAATACAAGGTCAAGCTCTCCGCCGCGTTCTGCTTTTCCAACAAGGCTCAGGCCATTGAATATTACCACAACTCCTCCTGGCTTGAAAACGGCGGCGCGCCGGACAAGGCCGCGCGCAGCGCCTTCGTCTCGGCCATCGACGCGTATATAAAGCAGCTCGGCAAATACCAAAAGAACGAATCGCCGATAAAGTTTCAAGACGTTCAGGACTGCCTCGTCCTCGTCACCAACTGCTTTTCCACGCAGACCTCGTATGAAAACCAAACCAAAAAGGCGATCAACAACCGCTTCATTCAAACCGCCATGACCGAGTTTTTCAAAACCCGGCTGGAGGTGTACTTCATCGAAAACAAGCCCGAAGCCGACCGCATCGCCGAGCAGGTGCTCATCAACAAGCGCAGCCGCGAAACCGCCGAACGCGCCCGCCAGGGCATGAAAAAGAAGCTTTCCGGCAGCATCGACATATCAAACCGCGTGCAAAAGTTTGTCGACTGCCGCAGCCGCGACGTCAACCGCCGCGAGATTTACATCGTCGAGGGCGACTCCGCCTTGGGCGCATGCAAGCTCTCCCGCGACGGCGAATTTCAGGGCATCATGCCCGTGCGCGGCAAAATTCTCAACTGCCTCAAGGCCGATTACGTCCGCATTTTCAAAAGCGACGTCATCACCGACCTGCTCAAGGTCCTCGGCTGCGGCGTCGAGGTCAAGGACAAGCACACCAAGGATTTGTCCAGCTTTGACCTTGCCAATCTCCGCTGGAACAAGGTCATCATCTGCACCGACGCCGACGTTGACGGCTTCCAAATCCGCACGCTCATTCTCACCATGCTCTATCGCCTCGTGCCCACGCTCATTCGCGAGGGGTATGTTTACATTGCGGAGTCGCCGCTTTATGAAATCGAGAGCAAGGGCAAGACGTATTTCGCGTATTCCGACCGCGAAAAGGCCGAGATCATCGCCTCGCTCAACGGGGCGAAGGCGAGCGTCAACCGCAGCAAGGGCTTGGGCGAAAATGACCCGGACATGATGTGGATGACCACCATGAACCCCGAAACCCGCCGCCTCATCAAGGTGATGCCGGAGGACGCGGAGGACATGTCCCGCATGTTTGACCTGCTCCTCGGCGACAATTTGGAGGGCAGAAAAAACCACATCGCCCAGTTCGGTTATAAATACTTGGACATGGCAGATATATCATAAGGAGCGAGAAATATGAAAAGAATCTACGAAAACACCTTTGTTCAGGGCAGAGAGCTGGTCAAGCGCTTTTTTGCCGCCGCTATGATCGCCGCCGTTCTCGGCATCGTGTGCGAACAGCTCGGCAGCCCCGTCGCGCCCTACCTGCTCATTCTCACCACGGTCATCATGATCGCGACCGTGTACGTGATGTATAAATACTGCCGCTGCCCGCATTGCGGCAAGCACATCATGGCCGGCGTCTTCGTCGCCACCACCTGCCCCAGCTGCCGCCGCAGCCTCATCACGGGCAAAAAGCAGAAAAAGAACGGTTGATAAGAGAGCGCAATAATGGCCAAAAAGAAGCAGGAAGAAAAGAAAAAACCAAATAACCCCAACGTGGTGGGTCTGCGCGCCGAGGTGCTGGAGCAGCCGATAACCCAGACGCTGGAGACCAATTACATGCCCTACGCCATGAGCGTCATCGTCTCGCGCGCCATTCCGGAGATTGACGGCTTCAAGCCGTCTCACCGCAAGCTGCTTTACACCATGTTCAAAATGGGGCTTTTGACCGGCGCGAGGACGAAAAGCGCCAACATCGTCGGCCAGACCATGCGCCTCAACCCCCACGGCGACTCCGCCATATACGAAACCATGGTGCGCCTTTCGGCTGGGTACGAGGCATTGCTGACGCCGTTTGTCGACTCCAAGGGCAACTTCGGCAAGGTCTATTCCCGCGACATGTCCTACGCCGCCTCGCGTTACACCGAGGCCAAGCTCTCCGCCGTGTGCAGTGAGGTCTTCAAGGACATCGACAAGGACAACGTCGACTTTGTCGACAATTACGACGGCAGCATGAAAGAGCCGACGCTTTTGCCCACGGCGTTTCCGAACGTGCTCGTCTCGGCAAACTCCGGCATCGCCGTCGGCATGGCGAGCCAAATCTGCGGCTTCAACCTCAACGAGGTCTGCCAGACCACCATCGCCTACCTCAAAGACCCGGAGCACGACATCATGTCCACCCTCCCCGCGCCCGACTTCCCCACCGGCGGCGAGATAATATACGACCGCCGCGAAATGGAGGAAATCTACCGCACGGGGCGCGGTTCGTTCCGCGTGCGCGCCCGCTGGCGGCACGTTGAAAAAGAAAACATCATCGAAATCTACGAAATCCCGTACACCACCACCTCCGAGGCGATCATCGACAAGGTGGCCGAGCTCATCAAGGCCGGCAAGGTGCGCGAGATAAACGACATGCGTGACGAGACCGACCTTTCCGGCCTGCGCCTCGCCATCGACCTCAAGCGCGGCGTCGACCCGGAAAAGCTGATGCAAAAGCTTTTCAAGCTCACCACGCTGCAAGACAGCTTCCCCTGCAATTTCAACATTCTCATCGCGGGCAACCCCCGCGTCATGGGCGTGCGCGAAATTTTGGACGAGTGGACGGCGTGGCGCACCGAGTGCATCCGCCGCCGCGTGTTCTTTGAGCTGAACAAGAAAAAAGAAAAGCTGCACCTCCTAAAGGGTCTTGAAAAAATCCTGCTCGACATTGACCGCGCCATTGAGATTATCCGCGGCACGGAGCTGGAGGCCGACGTCGTGCCCAATCTCATGATGGGCTTCGGCATCGACAAGATTCAGGCGGAGTACGTCGCGGAGATTAAGCTGCGCAACATCAACCGCGAGTATATCCTCAAGCGCACGGCCGAAACCGAGGCGCTGGAGGACGAGATTGAAGAGCTTGAATCCACGCTCAATAACCGCCGCAAAATCCGCGCCATCATCATCAATGAGCTCACCGAGATAAACAAAAAATACTCCACCCCGCGCAAAACCGGCATCGTCTACGCCGCCGAGGTTGAGGAATACACCGAGGAGCAGCAGGTTGAGGACTACCCGGTCACGCTTTTCCTCTCCCGCGAGGGATATTTCAAAAAAATCACCGCGCAGTCTCTGCGCATGAGCAGCGAGCAAAAGTACAAGGACGGCGACGGGCCGAGCATCTCCTTCGAGTCCTCCAACCGCCGCGAGCTGCTCATCCTCACGGATAAGCAGCAGATGTACAAGGCGCGCGTGTCGGACTTTGACGACTGCAAGGCGTCCGTTTTGGGCACGTATCTGCCCACGAAGCTGGCCATGGACGAGGGCGAGAGCGTCATCACCATGCTCGACCCCGGCGACTACCGCGCCAACCTCCTCCTCGCCTTTGAAAACGGCAAGGTCGCGCGCGTGGAGCTGGCCGCGTATGAAACCAAGACCAACCGCAAAAAGCTCGTCAACGCATATTCCGACAAAAGCCCGCTGCGCGCGGTGCTCGTGCTGGGCGAAGAGGCCGACCTCGTCTGCCGGTCGAGCGACGGGCGGGTGCTGGTGTTCAATTCCTCCCTGCTCCAGCCGAAATCCAGCCGCAGCACGCAGGGCGTGGGGGTGCTGGCCGTCAAGGCGCGCCGCACGCTCGCCGAGCTTTCCTTCCTCGCCGACGCCCCGCTTGACAATCTCTCGCGTTATCGCGTGCGTTCGCTCCCGGCCGCAGGCTCGCTTTTGCGCGCCGAGGACGTCGGCCAAGAGCAGCTTTCTCTCTTAGACGGCGAATAAATCACACTTGAAAGGTGGTTATAACATGTCCGACCTCAGAACCCGCCTCATGGCCAAGGGGCACATTCACCCGGTCGCCAAGTACGCGCTCATTGTGCTGGGCGCGGCCATCGGCGCGGCGGGCTTCCAGTTTTTCATGTTCCCCAATTCCATCGTCTCCGGGGGGCTGACGGGTATCGCGCAGATTATCAACCGCCTGTGCGGTCTCCCCGTCGGTGTGCTCAGCATCGTGCTCAACATTCCGCTGTTTCTCCTCGCGTGGCGGCAGTTCGGCGCGCGCTTCACCGTCGACTCGTTCATCGGCACGGTCATCTTCTCCGTGTTCATCGACCTTGCCTCCATGCTCGACTATTCCGCCACGAATGACCCCATGCTCGCCAGCATCATCGGCGGCGTCATCAAGGGCATCGGCCTCGGCGCGATATATTACGTCGGCGCCACCACCGGCGGCATGGACATCGTCGCGCGCTTCCTCCGCCGCCGCTATCCTTACATCAACTTCGGCACGTTCATTTTGCTGCTCGACGCGGTCATCATCGCGGCCTACGCGTTCATTTTCCACATCGCCGAAACCGCCATGTATTCGCTTATCTGCATGTTCGTCGTCAGCAAGGCCGTCGACCTTATGCTCTACGGCCTTGATAATTCCAGCATAGTCTACATCGTCAGCCGCAACGCCGATGACATCGTGCGCGAAATCATCTCCGGCAGTCTCCACCGGGGCGTCACGCTGCTGCACGCCGAGGGCGCGTACACTCACGAGGAGCACCCGGTGATAATGTGCGTCATCAAGCGCCCGCAAATTGCCGAGATTCGCCGCCTTGTCCGCGCCATGGACGACCAGGCCTTTCTCGTCGTCACCGACGCGAAAAACGTCTTCGGCAACGGCTTTGACAGCATAAACGACAATGATTAAATCTCCCCCCATGAAAAAACGGCTTGCCGCCGTCGCGGCGGTGCTGTGCGCGGCGCTGTGCATGAGCGCCTGCGGCAGCGTCTTTGACAAGGAATATGTCAAGATAGAAGCCTACGTCCCCACGGTGCAGGAAAGCTCCGTGTCCGACGGGCGCGTCACCGTGCGCAATTTCACCGGTCTCAAGCAGGCCATACTCTCCCTCGTCTCCAACGGCGAGGCCGAGGGCAGCATCGCCTTTGACCCGGCCTATGACGGGGACGCGGCGGAGGACATGGCCTCCGCCTGCTGGCAGGTGCGCACGCAGGACGCCCTTTGCGCCTATTGCGTGGACAACATCTCCTATGAGCTTTCCAAAATCGTCACCTATTACGAGGCCAAGCTCCACGTCACCTACGCCTCATTCGTCGAAAACGCGGCCAACATCGTCAAGCTCCCGTACTCCGCCGGGGTTGAGCAAATCATCAAAACCGCGCTCGACGCCGGGCAGACCAAGCTCGTCGTGCTCATCAACCGCAGCTCTTACAGCGCCGAGGACATGGACGCGCTGGTCGCGCGCGTTTATCGCGAGTACCCGGCCACCGCGCCCCGCTCCCCCGGCATCAGCGTCAACATGTACTCCGGCGCAAACATGCAGCGCCTTTATGAAATCAACCTCCGCTACGGCATGCCCGCCGACGAGCTGACCGTGAAAAAGCGCCAGCTTGACGCGTTCCGCCCCTTTGCCGGTGTCAACCCCGCCGAGCTGGACGAGGCCGAGCGCGCCCTCATGGCGTATGAATACCTCAGCTCGCACTGCGTCATCGCCGACGAGGGGCAGGGCGGCTCGATTTACGCCGCGCTCATCGAGTGCCGCTCCGACAGTGAGGGCGCGGCGCTCGGCTATGTCGAGCTGTGCCGCCAGCTTGGGCTGGACTGCCGCATAGTTTACGGCCAGCAAAGCTGGAAAGAGCATTGCTGGAACATCGTGCGCATCGGCGGGGATTATTACCACGTCGACGCCGGCCTCGCCGCCGTCGACCCCGACCGCGACTTTCTCCGCCCCGACCGCAGCTTTTGGGAAAACTACCGCTGGGACGTGTCGTCCTACCCCGTGTGCACCGGGGAGCTGACGTATGACGACGTCATCGCCGCCCGCGCCGCGCCCGATAGTTCCGCCGCCGCGGCGGCGGACAGCGCCGAGGCCGACGACCGAAGCGCCGAGGTTGAGGCAACGGACGCCCCAACGGACACCCCCGACGAAACAGGCGAAACAGGCGAAAAAAGCACTTGACAATTCGGCGAATTGTGGTATTATATATCCGTTCGCTGTTGCGGCTTTAGCTCATCCGGTAGAGCGCCACCTTGCCAAGGTGGAGGTAG
>CAZUSM010000074.1:0-7017 GCA_964623675.1 uncultured Oscillospiraceae bacterium | reverse complement strand
GCATGGTCTTTGCTCTTTGCGCCTGCGGCCAGTCCGCCGCCCCCGCAGAGGAAGCCCCCGCCGCCGCGGCCGAAGCTCCCGCTGCCGAGGAATCCGCCGTCATCAAGGTCGGTATGGTCACCGACGTCGGCGGCGTGAACGACAAGTCCTTTAACCAGACCTCTTGGGAAGGCCTTCAGGCCCTCGCAGCCGAGGACAGCTCTTTCCAGGTCAACTACCTCGAAAGCAAGACCGACGCTGACTACCAGACCAACATCAACACCTTCATCGACGACGGCTATGACCTGATCATCTGCGTGGGCTACATGCTCGCAGACGCCACCAAGGAAGCCGCCGAGGCCAACCCCGACCAGCTTTTCGCCATCATTGATGACGCCAGCATCGACCTGCCCAACGTCGCTTGCCTGATGTTCGCTCAGGAGCAGGCTTCTTACCTCGTCGGCCTGGTTGCCGGTTCTGTGACCGAGAGCAAGACCGTCGGCTACGTGCAGGGCATGGTTTCCGACTCCATGAACCTCTTCGGCATCGGCTACATCTCCGGTGTTCTTGAGGTTTGCCCGGATGCAACCGTTCTGCAGTACAACGCCAACAACTTCGGCGATGTCGCAGGTGGTTCCACCGCCGCGAAGGACATGATCACCAACGGCGCTGACGTTATCTACCACGCCGCAGGCGGCACCGGCATCGGCGTCATCAACACCTGCGCCGAGGAAGGCGTTTGGGCCATCGGCGTTGACACCGACCAGTCCACCCTCGCCCCCGACTCCGTCATCACCTCCGCCATGAAGCGCGTTGACGTTGCTTCTCAGGACATCTCCAAGGCTGTCAAGGACGGCTCCTTCGCCGCCGGCATCCACATGTATGACCTGTCCAACGGCGGCGTTGACCTCGCCCCGACCCGCGATCACATCCCCGCCGAGGTTCTCGAGACCGTTGAGGCTGCCAAGGCTGCCATCATCGCCGGTGAGAAGACCGTTCCCACCACCCTCGAAGAGTGCCCCACCTTCACTCTCGCCGAGTAATAAAGGGCATGCGGATTTGATTTGATCCGACAGCTTGATACTTCGATTCTCCGCCGCATTCGCGGCGGAGAATTTTTTGCTTCCGGCGCGGTTTTTGCGCGGCGCGGGGCGCGCGCATGCGTCCCGGCGCGCACGGTGCGCGGGCGGGGCGTGACGAATTTGCGGCTTTTTGCGCAATTTTGTGTGGAAATGTGCGAATGCTTATGTTATAATGAGTAAACTGAGTATTACTATATCACCCTGACCCGCGCGACCTGCCGCGGAGACTATACAACACGGAGGATATCATCATGGTAGACTTTTATCAAATCCGAAGCCCGTTGACCCAAATCACCGACGGCCACATCAACAGCTATCTCAAGGCCGTGTCCGACGCACTCGGCGAAGAGCTTGTCAGCGCGTCGCTGGACAAGTATCTTGCGGACGATTTCGCCCTTTTGTACGTCGCCTCCGGCGGCAGCGAGGGCTATTTCCTTGAAGTGTTCGAGCAGCTCAAGTCCCGCCCGTGCTATATTCTCACGAGCGGCGAGAGCAATTCACTCGCCGCGTCCATGGAGATTTTGAGCTTTTTGCGCAAGCACGGCGGCCACGGCGAAATTCTCCACGGCGACATTGACGAAATCGCGCGCAAAATCCGCGCGCTCAAGGCCGCGCACGAGGCAAAGGCCGCCCTGCGCGGGAAAAACCTCGGCCTCATCGGCGCGCCGTCCGACTGGCTGGTCGCCAGCAACTACTCCCCCGACGCCATGATGGAAAAGCTCGGCATGGGCTTTGTGTCCATCCCCATGGCAGAGCTTCAAAACGAAATCGCCAGGAAAGAATATGAGCCGAACAAGCACACCGAGCTTTTCCTCGCGCAGGATTATGACCGGGTTGAAATTGAAAAGGCGCTGTACGTTTACGGCGCGATAAAGCGCCTTTGCGACAAATATTCGCTGTGCGGCGTTTCCGTGCGCTGCTTTGACCTTTTGGACACCGTGCACACCACCGGCTGCCTCGCGCTGGCCATTCTCAACGCAGACGGGATTTACGGCGGCTGCGAGGGCGACGTCCCGGCGCTTTTGTCGATGGCGGTTCTCGGCGCGGTGACGGGCGAGCCGATGTTCCTTTGCAACCCCAACCGCTTCTACACCGACAAGGGTTACGGCGTGTTCGCGCACTGCACCATTCCCGTGACCATGCTGGACAGCTTCTGCTTCAACACGCACTTCGAGTCCGGCATCGGCGTGGCCGTTCAGGGCACGTTCGCCGAGGGCGACTGCACCGTGTTCAAGTGCGAGGGCGATTTGTCCCGGTACTTTGTCAAAGAGGGGCGCGTTGAGGCCTCGCCTTACAGCGAGATGCTTTGCCGCACGCAGGTGCGCGTATACCTCGACGACTTCAATTACTTCCTCACCGAGCCTATCAACAACCACCACATTCTCTGCCGCGGCAAGCACGCGGACGCCGTGAACGCGTTTTTCAAGCTCATCTGATTTAATTTATACAAAAACGAAACTAGGGGGCGGTCAATTTGTCTAAAGAACATGTGGACATGAGCGTGCCTGTCATCGAGATGCGCAACATCGTCAAAAAATTCGGCGATTTCGTTGCCAATGACGGGATAAACCTCACTGTTCACAAAGGCGAAATCCACGCAATACTCGGCGAAAACGGCGCGGGCAAATCCACGCTGATGAATCAGCTTTACGGAATGTTCAAGCCCACCTCCGGCGACATCCTCGTCAACGGAAAAAAGATTGAAATGAACAACCCCCGCGACGCGATTGACGCCGGAATCGGCATGGTGCACCAGCACTTCATGCTTGTCCAGCCGTTCACCGTCACGGAGAACATCGTGCTCGGCACCGAGCCGAAAAAGGGCATCGCCGTCGACATGGAGACCGCGCGGCGCAACGTGGTGGAGCTGTCGGAGCGGTACGGGCTTGCAATCGACCCCGACGCGAAGATTGAGGACATCTCCGTGGGCATGCAGCAGCGCGTTGAAATCCTCAAGGCGCTCTATCGCGGGGCGAACATCCTCATCCTCGACGAGCCGACCTCGTCGCTGACGCCGCAGGAAATCGTCGAGCTTATCGGCATCATGCACAACCTCACCGAGGACGGCAAGAGCATCATCCTCATCACGCACAAGCTCAAAGAAATAAAAGAATCGGCGGACTATTGCACCATCATCCGCCTGGGCAAGTACATCGACACCGTGGACGTTGACACCGTCAGCGAAAGCGAGCTGGCCAGCATGATGGTCGGGCGCAACGTCACCTTCAACGTCGACAAGCCCGAAAAAGAGCCGGGCGGCGTCGTGCTGGACGTGAAGGATCTGCACTGCCTCGACTATCGCGGGGTGGAGATTCTCAAGGGCATTGACCTGCAGGTTCACGCGGGCGAAATCGTCGGCATCGCGGGCATTGACGGCAACGGCCAGACGGAGCTGGTTGAGGTTTTGACCGGGCTTCGCAAGGGCACGTCCGGCCAAGTGTTCGTCAACGGGACGGACATTTTCAACAAGCCCCCGCGCTTCGGCTTTGACCACGGCGTGTCGAGCATTCCCGCGGACAGACACAAGCATGGGCTTGTGTTGGATTTCTCCGTGGAGGATGACCTCATCTTGCAAAACCACGGCAAAAAGCCGTTCTCTCTGCGCGGCATACTCAAGCGTGACGCGATATTCGACCACGCCACGGAGTCCATCGAGGCTTATGACATCCGCCCGCGCCAGAGCGAAAAGCGCCCGGCGGGCACACTCTCCGGCGGCAACCAGCAAAAGGTCATCATCGCGCGCGAGGTGCAAAACGACAAGGATTTGCTCATCGCCGTCAACCCCACACGCGGGCTTGACGTGGGCGCGATTGAATACGTGCACGAGCACATCGTGGCTCAGCGCAACAAGGGCAAGGCCGTGCTGCTGGTCTCGTTCGAGCTGGACGAGATTATGAGCCTTTCCGACAAGATTGACGTCATTTTCGACGGCAAAATCGTCAGCACCATCAAGGGCAGCGAGGCCGACGAAAACGAGCTTGGTCTGATGATGGCAGGAGGTAAGCACAATGGATAAAAACAAAAATATCTTCACCATTATTTCAGAGAACAAGGTCGTTCACACCATTTTGTCGATAATCCTCGCCTTCGCCGTGGGCGCGATATTCCTCGCGGTGATGGGCCTGGACGTGGGCGAGGCCTACGGGCGGCTTTTGTCGAGCGTGACCGGAATCAAGGGCTTTTCCTACGTGGTGGTTTACTCCATTCCTTATATAATGACCGGGCTTTCCGTGGCATTCTCGTTCAAAACGGGCGTGTTCAACATCGGCGCTGAAGGTCAGTTCGTCGTGGGGTCGATGGCCGCCGCCGTGGTGGGCATACTGTTCGCGGATTTGCCCAAGGGCTTGCTCATTCCGATGTGCTTTCTCGCGGCCATGCTCGCGGGCATGATATGGGGGCTTATCGTGGCTCTGCTGAAAACCAAGTGGGGCATCAACGAAGTGCTTTCCATGATAATGTTCAACTGGATTGCGTTTTATCTTTCCAACTACATTGCGGGCATTCCCGCAATTCACTCCGACGGCACGGCCGAGGCGACCAAAAACATCTCCGCCAACGCCAGCACCCTTTTGTCCAAGGAGTTCATCAAAGAAGTCGGCCTGTGCCCGACGGCAAACTGGGGCATACTCGTCGTCATCGTGTTCACCGTCGCCGTGTGGCTGATAATCGACAAAACCACGCTCGGCTACCGCCTGAAGGCCGTGGGCAGCAACCGCTTCTCGGCGGAGTACGGCGGAATCAACGTCAACGCCTCCATCCTCACCGCCATCGGCATTTCCGGCGCAATCGCCGGCTTGGGCGGCGCGCTGCAGCTGATGGGCATGGGCAGCAGAATCAGCATTTTCTCCAGCCAAGAGGGCTTCGGCTTTGCGGGCATAGTCGTGGCGCTGATGGGCTGCTCGAACCCGTTCGGCGTGTTCGTGGCGGGTCTGTTCTACGCCGCGCTCACCTACGGCGGCAGCAAGCTCAACCTCGTCGGCGCGCCGACGCAGCTGGTCAACGTCATCGTCGGCACGGTCGTGTACTTCATCGCAATTTCCGTCATATTCACCTACATAAAGGGCTTGAAGAAAAAGCCGCATAAAGCGAAGTCGGCGGCAAACAACAACGACAAGGAGGCGGCGAACGTATGAATTCCTTTGTAAATGAGCTTGGCATAATCCTTTATGCAACCCTCGTGTACGCCACGCCTCTGCTGTACGCCGCGCTCGGCTCGTGCTTTTCCGAGGTTTCGGGCGTTGTCAACATCGGCATTGAGGGCATGATGACCGTCGGCGCGTTCACGGGCACGGTCGTGGCCTATTTCACGGGCAACCCGTGGATCGGCTTTATCTGCGGCGGCCTCGCGGGCATGCTGTTCGGCGCGCTTCACGCCGTGGCGACCGTCAACCTCGGCGCGGATCAAACCATCGCCGGCACGGCCATCAACCTGCTCGGCCCCGGCATCGTCATCATGATCGCGCGCGTGCTCTTCAACTCCACCGACACCATCCCCCTCACCCCCGCGCAGAAAATCCCCGCACTTTTCAAGGGTATTTTCGACACGAACACCGTCTTCGGCCGCTTCATGGACAACGTTTTCGCAAACTATGCGTCAACGTACATCGTCTTTCTCGTGGTGGTGCTGGTGTGGTTCATATTTTACAAAACCAGCTTCGGTCTGCGTCTGCGCGCCTGCGGCGAGCACCCGCAAGCCTGCGAAACCCTCGGCATCAACGTGATGGCGGTTCGTTTTTGGTGCGTGTGCATTTCCGGCTTCCTCGCAGGGCTGGGCGGCGCATGCGTGACGATGACCACCTCCAACCAGTTCCGCCCCATCTCCATCGTCGGACAGGGCTTCATCGCCATCGCGGCGGTTATCTTCGGCAAGTTCCGCCCGCAGGGCGCGCTGCTCGGCTGTCTGCTGTTCGGCTTCTGTTCGGGCTTGAAGGTGGTGCTTGGCGGCTCGTCGGGCGTGAGTGTGCACCTCATCTCCATGATTCCTTACGTGGTGACGGTCATCGTGCTGGTGTTGTTCGTGGGCAAGTCCCGCGTCCCCGCCGCAAACGGCAAGCCCTATATCAAGTCCAAATAATCATTTTATAAATCATTTATAAATAACAATTTCGCGCAAAAAGCCCGTCAGCTTTCGGGCTTTTTGCGTGTGAAGCAATTTTTCAAGGAGAATTATAATGAACAAGTATCTCGACATATCCCCCGAAGTCAAAAAGGCACTCGATGAGGGCAAGCCCGTCGTCGCGCTTGAAAGCACGATCATCTCCCACGGCATGCCGTACCCCAAAAACGTTGAAACCGCGCTGCTCGTCGAGCAGACCATCCGCGACAACGGCGCCGTCCCCGCGACCATCGCGGTCATCGGCGGCCGCCTCAAGGCCGGCTTGAGCCGCGAGGAGATTGAGCACCTCGGCAAGGCCGGGCGCGACGTGGCCAAGGCCAGCCGCCGCGACCTGCCCGCGCTCGTGGCGCGCAAGGCCGACGGCGCCACCACCGTCACCACCAACATGATCATCGCCCACATGGCCGGCATCCGCGTGTTCGCCACCGGCGGCATCGGCGGCGTGCACCGCGGCGCGGAGACCACCATGGACATCTCCGCCGACCTCGAAGAGTTGGCGCAGACCCCGGTGATGGTCGTGTGCGCGGGCGCAAAGAGCATTCTCGACCTCGGCCTGACGCTGGAATACCTCGAAACGCACGGCGTGCCCGTCATCGGCTACGGCACAGAGGAGCTGCCCGCGTTCTACACGCGCCACAGCGGCTTCGCCGTGGATTACCGCGTGGACAGCCCCGAAGAGTTGGCCGCGATGTTCGCGGCGCAGCGCGGGCTGGACTATAAGGGCGGCATGCTCGTCACCAACCCCATTCCGGAGGAGTACTCCATGGACAAGACCGTCATCGACACCGCCATCGAGACCGCGCTCAACGAGGCCAAGGCCAACGGCATCCACGGCAAGGA
>CAZUSM010000073.1:0-7043 GCA_964623675.1 uncultured Oscillospiraceae bacterium | reverse complement strand
AATACACCGAGACGTATCGCAGACTCCCGGAGGAGGAAGAAGCGGAAGAATAAGCCGCGAAAAAGCGAATAATAGAATTGACCCCCTGCGAATTTCGCAGGGGGTCGTGCTATATCATCATGTTTATAATCAAATATACCGTATACTCAAGCGGCAGACTTGGAATTCGTCGAGGTGCGAGAGGGAATAGTTGAAGCTGCCCTTGGACAGGCCATTCCAGCGGCTCATGACGTCGCTGACGGAGGCGACGAAGTTGGTGTAATCCTCAAAGCTTTCAAACTGGATATAGGCGGCCTCGCCGTCGGCAAGGGCGGAGAGACGGTCAAAAAGCGCGGTTTCATACTCCGTGCCGGCGGGGACATACGCGCCGGAGAGCGCGTGATAGCTCATGTTCATGCTCTCGCTGCCGGGGACGATGAGAAAGCCCGCAAAGGCCGCGTTTTCGGGGTATTTGGAGCGAATCCAGCTGCGGGAGACGTTGAACGCGCCGTAATAGTTATAATCGCGGTCGGCGGAGTTGACGTCATTGGTGACGTCAAGGTCGTAATACGTGCCGTCGATGCACACGACGTTCCACGCGTGGCCGATGGGGGAGACGGCGTTGTTGCCGGCCATGACCATGCAGGATATGCCCATCTCCTCGCAAATCCACTTCATGGCGAGGCTGATGCCGTCGCACTTGGCCTCGCGCTGACCCAGCGCGCCGTATGCCGTGGAGGCGTTGGGCGCGTCAAAGGAATAAAAGCAGTTGGCCGTGAGGTAGTTGTAGGCGAGCAGCTCTTTTTCATACTCGCTCATGCCCTCGGCCTTTTTGGCGAGGGTTTCGGCCACGCCCTGACAGACGGCGTACTGCGCGTCATACTCCTCGCGCGAGAGGGCGAGGGGCAGCTCGGCGGAGACGACGTTGCCGTTTGAATCGGAATAAAACGTGATGGACTCCGAGGCGGAAAACTGCAAAAGCTCCGGGCATTCATAGTTCAGCAAGAGGGTGAGATTTGAAAGCTCATCCTTTGAAAGCGGCTGGGAGAAGGAGCAGTTGGCCGAAAAGGAGCTGACAGTGCGGTAAAGCGTGCAAAACGAGTCCAAAAGGCGGTCATCGAGCTGGGTGAGGTAATAGCGCTGCTCAAAGTGCGGGATGAGCAGGCGCGCCTCGCGCTCAACGAGGGAGAGGGGCGGCTCGGTGGGTTCGGGGGCGAGGGACGGCGTGGGCGCGGCAAGGGCGCTGTCGGCCGATTGCGCCGCGATGGGCATTTCCGGCGCGGTGACGCTGTCGCGCCGCGCATCGCGCGCGAACGTGGCAAGCAGCACGGCCAAGGCCGCCGCCGCGATGAACATCAGCGCCGCCGCCGCGCCGTATCCGCGCTTGGGGCGGACGACGTGAACGGCGATTTTCAGCTCGCCCTCGGTCTCGACGCCGTAAGCGTCGAGAAACGGGGCTTCGACATAAAGCTCTGTGCCGTCTGCAAGCTGACCGGGCAGCTCGACCTCCAGCGGGCGCGGCGCGCCGGGATAGCGCAGGGTGCGAAAGCAGCCGGAGCGCGCCTCGCCCGGCGTGAGCGAGACGGAAACGGTCGTATATTCAAAATCCGAGTATGTACTCATGGCAAAACGTCTTTCGGAGTGGTAATGTTTGCCGCGTGCGCGGCAAGGGACAATGATACAGCATGGGGGCGGGGGATGGGTGAATTATGTGTTAAAATTGCCGGGGCGGGGCGATACGCGCCGGGGGCGCGTCACAGGCAGGGCAGCTTCGCGCCGACTTGCAGGGCAAGGCGGCGGACATACGCGGCCAGCGCGGCCTCGGACGGGAAGTGGACGAGCTTGCCCTCCGGCGGGTGCAGCACAAGATTGACCGCCTCGCCGCAGGCCTGACGCTCCATATATTCCACGGGCATCTCGGTGTAAAAATGCTCGGCGGCGATGTGGCGCAGCTCGTGGCACAAGACCTCTTCGCGCCGCTCGTCGGGCAAAAGGGAATTGATGTACACGCTGAAGCTGCCGTCGGAATTGGGGAGCGTGACGCCCTCAACGCGCAGGGGCAGCTCGATAAGGCGGACGAAATAATCAGTCATTGTGCAGAGCCTCGATGATTTTGACGGCCTTGCGCACGTCATCGGGCGTGGCGTCCTTGGCCAGCTTGAAGAGCATGCGCATCTCGTCCCGATTGCGCAAAGCCTCCAAAAGCTCGGCAAGCTCGGCATTCTGCGCGCTTTCGGGCGAGGTGAGCGTGTTCATGTCCACGCCGAAAAACTCCGACAGGAGACGGAGCGTTTCAAGATCCGGCTCGCGCTTGCCGGTTTCGTACATGCCGACGGCACTGCGGGAAAGCCCCGTCGCGTCGGCCAGCGCCTGTTGAGAAAGCCCGGCTTGGCGGCGAAGATGCAGCAGGGTATCGCTGAAATATGACATGGCATTCATCCCCCTCATTATGTATGAGATAGTATCACAAAGCGTGACAAAAGTAAAGAAAAATTTTTCAGCGGGGAAACGCTTGCGCCGCAAGGGGAAACGCCTGCTGACACGGCGAGAAAATGCAATACACGGAAAATTTGTCGGGTGCGGGTATTGACTTATGGGCGGGGAAATGGTAAACTCCGATTGTCACAAGACGTGACAGATAAAGAGACGGAAAAATCGGGACGCGGCTTCGGCGGCGAGCCTGTATTCTTTCGCACTTTTCCTGTCACGAAACGTGACAAAACACCGGGCGGACAGGGGGTTCCTGCCGTCCGGGGACGCGGAGGCCGGATTGATTTTACTGCGTGACGCGGATTTCATACGCCGCGCCCGGCTGTTCGGATATCCGACGGGAGAGGACGACGATGCGCCCGACTGCGGCGCGGGCGCGACACTGCCGGAGTGGCTGTGGCGGGACGGAGAGGAGGAGCAATGGGAAAGCATTTCGTGAGCGCGGAGGCGCTGTGCCCATTTTATCGGGCGGAGGACAAAAAGGTGATTTACTGCGAGGGCGTGGAGCAAAACAGCCTCATCCACAACGCCTTCGCGGGGAACGCGGACAAGTACAAGGCGCGGTTTTGCTGCGCCGGGTGGGAGGAATGCAGAATCGCGAGAATGCTGTGGGCAAAATACGATTGAAGGAGGGCGCGATGGGAAACGACACACACCCCGCCGAGGGCGGCAAGACGGCGCTGTGCCGCCGCTTTGAGGAGATGACAGACGCGACGGCGCGGCTCATCGAGGGCGCGATAAGCGCCGCCGACCCCGATGACCCCAAGGTGCTCAAGGCGATAACCGGGGCGCTGAAGGACCTGCGCGAGCTGATGGACGCGCCGCCGGGGGGCGCGGGAGGCGACATAGTGATACGCGTGGAGGGCGGGGCGCCGCGCCCGCCCGACAGCGCGGACGCCGACGCCCAAGAAAGCGCCGCCAAGCGCGGGGAGCGCGAGGGGTAAATGCCCTATATCGACATACCCGCGCCCAACGACAAGCAGCGGCGGTTTTTCGAGGACGGGCACAAATACGTGGCCTACGGCGGGGCGCGCGGCGGGGGCAAGAGCTGGGCCGTGCGCGTCAACGCCCTCATCACCGCCGCGCGTTACCCCGGCGTGACGCAGATAATCATCAGGCGCAGCTACCCGGAACTTTACGCCAACCATATCAAGCCCTTTTTGCAGCTTTTGCCGCGCGGGTGCTACGCCTACAACGACACGCGAAAGGAGATTACGCTGCCCAACTCTAGCCGAATCATATTCCGCTACTGCGCAAATGACGCGGACTTGCTCAACTTTCAGGGCATGGAGTGCGACGTGATGTACATAGACGAGGCAACACAGCTCACGGAGGAGCAGTTCCGCGTGCTGTCGGCGTGTGTGCGCGGGGCGGGCGAGGGCATGCCGAAGCGCTGCTATCTCACGTGCAACCCCGGCGGGGTGGGGCACCAGTGGGTCAAGCGGCTGTTTGTGGACAGGAGATACAACGCCGGGGAGCGAGCGGAGGAGTACAGCTTCATACAGGCCAGCGTGCGCGACAACGGCGCGCTCATGCGCGCCCAGCCCGATTACGTGCGCCAGCTGGAGGCCTTGCCGCCGAAGCTGCGCGAGGCGTGGCTGGACGGGTCATGGGACGTGCACATGGGGCAGTTTTTCGAGGAATTCTGCGACCGGGCTGAGCACTACGCCGACAGGCGATACACCCACGTCATCGACCCCTTTGACATTCCGGAGGATTGGCGGATTTACCGCTCGTTCGACTGGGGGTATCACAGGCCGTTTTCGTGCGGCTGGTGGGCGGTTGACTACGACGGGGTGGCGTATCGGATTTTGGAGCTTTACGGCTGCACGGAGACGGCCAACGAGGGCGTGCGCTGGACGCCGGACAGGGTGTTTTCCGAAATCGAGCGCACCGAGCGCGAGCACCGCTGGCTGCGCGGAAAGAAGATATCCGGCGTGGCCGACCCCGCGATTTGGGACGCGTCCACGGGCGAGAGCATCGCCGAGTGCGCCGCGCGGCACGGCGTGTACTTCACGCGAGGGGACAACGCGCGCATACCGGGGTGGATGCAGCTGCATTACCGCCTCGCCTTTGACGAGCGCGGGCGGCCGATGATGTACGTGTTCAAAAACTGCCGCGCGTTCATACGCACGCTGCCGCTGCTGCAATACGACGCGCAGCGCGTGGAGGACTTGGACAGCGACGGAGAGGATCACATCGCGGACGAGACGCGGTATTTCCTCATGTCGCGCCCCATCAAGCCCCGGCGCGCCGAGGCCGGGGACGAGAGCACAAGCGCGATGAAGCTGCTTTTGGACATCGAGCCGGGCACGCTCGCCGCCGCGCGGACAAGGGAGAGAATGGAGATTATAAATGACTGAAAACTTTATTGAAAGCCCCGCTGTGCGCGCGGAAAATGCGCGCGCGATAGGCGAGGACGAGGTGCGCGCGGCTTATGCAACGCTGCTGAAATACAAGGCCGGGCGGGCAAACCTCGAAAAGCGGATAATCGAGGATCAGCAATGGTACAAGCTGCGGCAATGGGAATGCCTGCGGCGAAGCGCCGACAAGGAGCAGATTGAGCCGGCGTCGGCGTGGCTGTTCAACGTGATTGCCAACAAGCACGCGGACGCCATGGACGCCTTCCCCACGGCGAGCATACTGCCGCGCGAGGCCGATGACGAGGCCGAGGCCGAAATGCTGACGGCGGTGGTGCCGGTGGTGCTGGACGGGTGCGACTTTGAAAGCGTATATTCCGGCGTGGCCGACGACAAGCTCATCACCGGGACGGGGGTTTACGGCGTATTCTGGGACGCGGGGAAGCTAAACGGCCTCGGCGACATCGACATCGTGCAAACCGACGTCATCAACCTGTTTTGGGAAAGCGGCGTGCAGGACATTCAGCACAGCCGAAACCTTTTCCATGTCAGCCTGCGCGACAACGACCTCTTGGAGGAGGAATACCCTCAGCTTCGCGGCAAGCTGACCTCGCCCGCGGCGGACATGGCCAAGTATATCTATGACGACAGCGTGGACACCGCGAACAAGAGCATGGTGGTGGACTGGTACTACAAAAAGCGGCAGGGGCGGCGCACGGTGCTGCATTATTGCAAGTTCATCGCCGGGCACGGCGAGCCGCTTTATGCCAGCGAAAACGACACCGCGCCCACGCTGGACGCCGCCGGGCGCGTCGTGCGCGCCGCGCCGAGCGAGGCGGGCTGGTATGAGCACGGGCTGTATCCGTTCGTGTTCGACCCGCTTTTCCGCACCAAGGGCACGCCGTGCGGCTTCGGCTATATCGATGTGGGCAAGAACACGCAGGAGTTCATCGACCGGGGCGATCAGGCGATTATGCAGAATATGCTGTTCAACACCAAGCCCCGCCACTTCATCAGAAACGACGGCAGCGTGAACGAGGCGGAGTATGCAGACCTCACCAAGGACTTCGTGCACGTGGACGGCGCGCTGGGGCAGGACAGCATTTTGCCCGTGCGCTCATCCAGCCTCGACGGCATTTATGTCACCGTCATCAACAACAAGATCGACGAGCTGAAGGAGACGACGGGCAACCGCGACGTGTCCTCCGGCGGGACGACCGGCGGCGCGACCGCCGCGGCGGCCATCGCCGCCATGCAGGAGGCGGGCAGCAAGCTCTCCCGCGACTGCAACAAGGCCGCCTACCGCGCCTTCAAGCGCCTCGTGCTGATGGTGATAGAGCTGATACGGCAGTTTTACGACGTGCCGAGGTATTTTCGCATCATGGGCGAGCGCGGGGGGATGAGGTTCGTGGCGTGTTCAAACGAGCGGCTGCGCGCGCAGAGCCTGGGCGAAATGTCAGGGCTTGACATGGGGGCGCGGCTGCCCGTGTTCGACGTGGCTGTGACGGCGGTGAAGTCCTCGCCCTATTCGCGCATGAGCCAAAACGAGCTGGCGCTGCAATTTTACGCGGCGGGGTTCTTCGACCCGGCGAGGGCGGACGCGGCGCTGGCGTGCTTGGACATGATGGACTTTGACGGCAAGGACTTCGTCACGGCGAGAATCGCCGAAAACGCCGCGCGTGCCGCAGTCGCCGCATCGGCGCAAAGCGCCGACGCGGCGGGAGCACCGGGCGCAGTGATGCCGCCCATGGGCGGCACAAGCACCGCCGAGGCGAAAACCACACGCGAGGCACGACGACGCGCGGCGGAAACGGCTGTACCCTAAAATGTGGAGAGAAAGGGAGGAAAGGTAATGAATAAAAGCGGCATGGAGGGCGCGCTGAATGCCGAGTGCGCCGACAGCGTAGGAGAATGCGCGGCGACGGTCGCCGCGCCGGAGGAGCAGCAGGGCGAGACGCGCGCGGCGCGCTTCAAGGCGCTCATCGAGGGCGAATTCAAGGCGGAATACGCCGAGGCGGTCAAGGGCGAGATTGAAAAACAGCTTGCAGGCAACAGGGAGTCGGAAAAAAAGCAGAAGTCCGTTGAAAAGGCCGTGAAGCTGTTGGAAAAACGCTATGGCACGACGCCCGGCGACACCGACGCGCTCATTCAGGCGCTCAAGGACGACGACCCCGGGGCGAGGAGAGAGGCCGGGGAGGCCAAAAGAAGAGAAAA
>CAZUSM010000072.1:0-7166 GCA_964623675.1 uncultured Oscillospiraceae bacterium | reverse complement strand
ACCGCTACCCGCACCAGTTTTCCGGCGGGCAGAGGCAGAGAATCGGCATCGCGCGCGCCATCGCGCTCGACCCGGCGCTGATTGTCTGCGATGAGCCGGTTTCCGCGCTGGACGTGTCCGTGCAAAACCAGATACTGAATCTGCTGAAAACGCTTCAGCGCGAGCGCGGGCTGACTTATCTGTTCATCAGCCACGATTTGTCCGTCGTGCGCTTCATCGCAGACCGCGTGTGCGTGATGTTCCTCGGCAAGCTCTGCGAGGTGGGCGATACGGCAGAGGTTTACGCCGCTCCGCTCCACCCCTACACGCGCTTTCTCCTCAACGCCATTCCCAAGGCCGACCCCGCCGCGCGCACCGAGCGGCACATGCTGCTCACGGGCGAGCTGCCCAGCCCCATCGACCCGCCGTCGGGCTGCCGCTTCCACACGCGCTGCCCCTACGCCACCGACCGCTGCCGCACCGAAGAGCCGCAGCTGCGCGCTCTGCAAGGCCGCCAAGTCGCCTGCCACCGCGCCGGGGAGATTTGACGGGGGATATATGATATAGTCAGCAACCACCCCCAAAGGGCACAGCCCTTTGGGGGTGGTTTGGTGTTCGGGGAACGGGAGATTTCCGCTTGTCGCTGTCGCGGTTTTTACTGCGGCAAGTAAAACGAGGGCTTAAATTTTGTAGAAAAACGACAAAAATAGCGATTTGCTATTGACACATTACACAATAGGTGGTACTATACGGCCAAATTGAATCGCATAAGTGTCGATAGAGGCGCGGTATCCATCAGTAGCTACTGCAAGGGCAGGCAGCCGCAGATAGCGAAAGGGGCCACCGCCGAAGTGTATGGGGAATGCCTGTTGCCCATGCGCTGGGTCGTCAGAGAACATCTGCCGGACTGTCACATAATTTCTTGTGAAGCGCTATCAATGGCTTACGGCTCGGCTTGTGCCCCGACGGGCGCAGTCCATTCCGATTATCCATGAACCGCTTGACAGGCGGTTCATTTTTCATTATCCCGACGGCCGGGAGAAAAGCCGAGAGGCCGCAAAATGCGGCCGAGAAAGGAACGGACATGAAGAGATTTGTTTGCGCGGCACTTTGTGCGGTGATGCTTTTGGCGCTGTGCGCCTGCGGCGGGAGCGGCGAGAGCGCAGTGAAGTCCGGCGTCGAGGACGGCGTGCTGACCGTAGCGATGGAATGCGCTTACGCCCCCTACAACTGGACGCAGAGCGACGACTCCAACGGCGCTGTGCCCATTTCCAATGTGCCCGGCTCTTACGCCAACGGGT
The DNA here is from genome assembly GCA_964623675.1 of uncultured Oscillospiraceae bacterium. Taxonomy (GTDB): domain Bacteria; phylum Bacillota; class Clostridia; order Oscillospirales; family Oscillospiraceae; genus Limivicinus. The sequence continues at coordinate 5,886 of CAZUSM010000072.1, read as the reverse complement.
ACGACGTGATGATTGCAAAGAAGCTGTGCGAGGCCAACGGCTGGGAGTTGGAGCTGGTGCAATCCGACTGGGATTCGCTCGTGCCGGGCGTGCAGACCGGGCTTTTTGACGCGGTCATCGCCGGCCAGTCCATGACAGCAGAGCGTAGCGAGCAGGTTGACTTCGCCGGGCCGTACTTTTACGCGACCATCGTGTGCCTGACCAAGGCCGACTCCGCGTTCGCCTCGGCCACGAGCATTGCCGACCTCGCCGGCGGCCGCTGCACCGCGCAGTTGGCTACCATTTGGTATGACCAGTGCCTGCCGCAGATTGAGGGCGCAGACGTTCAGACCGCGGCGGAGACCGCCCCGGCCATGCTGACCGCGCTTGAAAGCGGCTCGGTCGACTTCGTGTGCACCGACATGCCCACCGCGCAGGGCGCGGTTGTGGCCTACCCCGACATGGTGATTCTCGACTTCTCCGGCACTGACGGCGACTTCCAATTCTCCGAAGAGGTTCGCGCGGAGAACGTGAACATCGGCGTGTCCCTGCGCAAGGGCAACAGCGAGCTCAAGAGCGCGATTGACGGCGTTCTCTCCACCATGACCGCCGACGACTTCAACGCGCTGATGGCCGAGGCCATCAACGTGCAGCCGCTGAGCGAGTAATCCAAACGCGACAAGCTTGGGCGGGGCGCTCCCCCGCCCACTACATTATATAAATAAGAGGACTGCTTACCATGAACATTTTTGCTCAGCTCGGCTCGGACATTTCCAAGCTGTGCGTGGATTACGGCGCGTCTTATCTGCGCGGCATCGGCAACACGCTGCTGCTGGCGCTGGTGGCGACGCTCATCGGCTGCATCATCGGGTTTTTGTGCGGCGTGCTGAACACCATCCCCTGCTCGAAGAACGATTCCGGCTTGAAGCGCTTTTTCGTCGGGCTTATCCGGGTGATTGTGCGCGTTTATGTCGAGGTTTTCCGCGGCACGCCGATGGTTTTGCAGGCGATGTTCATCTATTACGGCCTCCCCTATTTCACGGGCGGGGCGACGCACTTTGAAAGCGTGTGGTCGGCGGCGATACTGGTGGTGTCGATCAACACGGGCGCGTACATGACCGAGTCTGTGCGCGGCGGCATAATATCCATTGACCCCGGCCAAACCGAGGGCGCAAAGGCCATCGGCATGACCCATGTGCAGACGATGATGAACGTGATTTTGCCGCAGGCGCTGCGCAACATCATGCCGCAAATCGGCAACAACTTCATCATAAACGTGAAGGACACGTCCGTGATGTTCGTGATCGGCTTCCCCGATTTCTTCGCGGCGCACCGCGCCGCCGTCGGGGCGACATACCGCTATTTCCCCTCGGCCGCGATTGAAATGGCCGGGTATCTGACGCTGACGCTCGTGGCGTCGTATCTGCTGCGTCGGCTTGAAAAGCGGCTGGACGGCGACGGCACTTATGAACTTGCCAGCGGCGACCAGCTCGTCATGGCGGCGGGCACATACAGCCATCCCTCGCGCGGCACTCCCTTTGACGAGCGCAGCCGCGAATTTGACGAGACCACGGGAGGTACACGCTGACATGGCAGACACTATTCTTGAAATCAAGCACCTTTCCAAGGCGTTCGGCAGCCACGAGGTGCTGCGCGACATCGACTTTTCGGTCGAGCGCGGAGACGTGATAAGCATAATCGGCGCGTCCGGTTCGGGCAAATCGACGCTTTTGCGGTGCATCAACCTTTTGGAGACGCCCAGCTCCGGCAAGATTCTTTACCACGGGGACAACGTGGTCGGGCGCGGCGTGAACGCGCCGAAATACCGCTCGCACGTGGGCATGGTGTTCCAGTCGTTCAACCTTTTTGACAACATGACGGTGCTGGAAAACTGCATTGTCGGCCAGGTGAAGGTGCTCGGCCGCAAGCGGGACGAGGCGCACGCGCACGCGATGGAATATCTGGAGCGCGTGGGCATGGCGCCGTACATCAACGCGCGCCCGCGGCAGATATCCGGCGGGCAGAAGCAGCGCGTGGCCATCGCGCGCGCGATGGCGATGGATCCGGAGGTGCTGCTGTTTGACGAGCCGACGAGCGCACTCGACCCGGAAATGGTGGGCGAAGTGCTGAACGTGATGAAGGGGCTGGCCGAGGACGGAATGACGATGTTGGTCGTGACGCACGAGATGGCGTTCGCGCGCGACGTGAGCACGCGCGTGATTTACATGAACTCCGGCGTAATCTGCGAGCAGGGCGCGCCCGGCGAGCTGTTCACCGCCCCAGAAGAGCAAGCCACAAGGGATTTCCTCGCGAGGTTTATAAGCTGACAAATTGATAGATATAATCAGCGGGCACGCGCAAGCGTGGCCGCTGATTTTTTGTTGGGGCTTACGTGGCGGGGATTTGGAAGTTGGTTTTGCGTTATGTTTATTGTATTATGTTAATATTATTGCGTAAATTCTTTTATGTTTATGTTATTATTTAGCCTAATTTATGTTGATTATATTATGTTGCTTATTTTATGTTTTGCGTTTTATGTATATGATTTTATGTTCTTTACATTATGTCTATGATATTATGTATATGTTCATAGCAAAAGCACCTGTGGGGGTCACAGGTGCTTTTATGGGGTTTAATAATTATGATTTTGTTTGTTTTGGCTTGTTCACTGGTCACTCTATGGTGAAAACCGCTTTGCATGAGCCGTCGGAATAGATGAATTCTATTTCGTGCTCGCCGGATTCTAGGGTTTGTAAGACCTCGGCGGGGATTACTATTTCGCCGTTTTTCAGTTCGAAGGTGACTTCCTCGCCGTCGATGAGGACTTTGATGACGTTGTCGTCGGAGAGGGTGAAGGTCAGAGCGTCTGCGCCGGTGCTGAGCCAGGTTTGCTTGTCGCCCTTGGTGACGCTGTAGCGCGCGGGGACGGGGGTGACTGCCGGGGTCGTGTCTGCCGAGGACGCGGAAGACGAAGAATCGACCTTGCTCGAAGTGTTATCAGAGGGCTTGGTGGGATTTGTCGGCTCTGTGGGCTTGGTGGGGTCGTCGGACTTGTCGGGGTCATCGGCTTGGGGGGGCTTCGGGGGTTCGGGAGCATCGGGTGTAATCAGTTCAATCTTTCCCTTATCTGTGTTGAGATTGGTCGTATCGGGCTTAACAGGGGTAGCCGTCTTGTCACCCGGGCCACCGCCGGTGCCTATGGCCGTGCCCACATTGACTAGTGTTTTTCCATCGACGATATAAGCACCACCGGCAGTCGCGGTCACATTGGCTTCGCCCGATATTGTCACGTTTTTGCAATTTCCGGGGTTACCAGTGCCATTAGAAGCACCGCCGCCGATTCCGGCCGCACCGTATCCGCCGGTCGCTTTCACAGTGCCGCCGGATATTGTCACATTTTGCGCATCGCCATTTTTCCCGCCGCCGCCGCCGATTCCGGCCGCGCCATTGGCTTTAGAGCTTGCTACACTGCCGCCTGTTGCGGTTACAGTGCCGCCGGATATTCTTATGTTTGTTCCGTCTCCAGCGTTACCACCGCCAATGCCTGCGCCGGCAGAACTATTGTTGCCTACGCCGCCGGTTGCATTTACTTCGCCGCCGGATATGGTTATTTTATCGCCATTACCTTGAAAACCACCGCCGATTCCGGCCGCGCCGTATCCGCCGGTCGCGGTGACTTTGCCGCCGGTAATTTCTATATCACTACCATTTTTGTTTTTCCCGCCGCCAATGCCTGCGCCGGCATTATCATCTTCGTTAACTTTTGCAGTCACTTCGCCACCTGTTATTTTGATATGGCTACCTTCGCCGTTATAACCGCCGCCGATTCCTGCCGCACTTCTTCCGCCGGTTGCGGTGACTTTGCCGCCGGTTATGGTGATATTCTCGCCGGATTGCTCTATTCCGCCGCCGATTCCGGCTGCTTTTTTACCGCCGGTTGCGGTGAGGGTGGCATTGTCGCTCGTACCGGTTATGGTCAGAGTGCCGGTTACTTTATTATCTCCGTTCTTTTCAATGCCGGCATGGTTATCAGCGCTTTTGACGGAGTTGTCGCCGGTAAAAGAAATGTTGGTGTCGCCAGTTCCGGTGACGGATATGGCCGCGCTGTCCCCTGCCGATGTATCAATATGCACATCCTTGATTGTGACATTTGCCGTTGCATTTTCTCCGGCATTGATGGTGATGGTGTTAGAGGTGGTATTCTCCGCTGTGCTGCCCACAGCATTTTCATGCGCAGTTATTGTAGGGGCAGAGTCCTGCTTTTGCGTATCGCCCTGAGATACAGTTTGTGTTTCTCCAGTTGCCTCAATGACTATGCTTCCCTCATCAATATACCAAGTCTCAGCAAAGGCCGATGTGCCGAGGGAGAACACGAGCATGAGCGCCATGAGGAGAGAAAGCGCGCTTTTCAAGAGCTTGTTCATCGTTATACCTCCGTTAAAATAGTTTATATGCAATTGTTAAGTCCTGTAAATCGTGCTCATTTTGCACTGCAAAATGAGCACATGCCGGCATTTGCTATGGGTGCTTCGGCAATTCCTTTTTATTCATTATAAACCTCGGTGTATTATTATTCAAGACTTTTTTTGCCGGGTGGGGGTGTTTTTTGACCCTCTCAGTCAGCCTTGCGGCTGACAGCTCTCCCGGAGGGAGAGCCAAGGGGGGTGGGGTGGTTTGAGCTGGGGTTCTGATTAGGATTGAGGGTGGGACGGAGTGCGGCGGGAAAGGCAGACCGCGCCGCCTTACGACGGCGCGGGCGATCCCTTCAGTCAGCCTACGGCTGACAGCTTCCCTTGGTGCGCAAGGGAAGCCTTTTTCGCGGGTTTTTTGCTTGGTGTTCTATTTGAACATGCTGCTATTCGCGGTGCAGTGATAAAGCTCTACCGCGCCGTCGGCGCGGCCTCATCAGTCAGCGGCAAAGCCGCTGACAGTTTCCCCAGAGGGGAAGCCTTTGGTGGGTGGATTTTCGCTTGGTGTTCTATTTGAACATGCTGCTATTCGCGGTGCGGTTATAAAGCTCTACCGCGCCGTCGGCGCGGCCTCATCAGTCAGCGGCTGCGCCGCTGACAGCTTCCCCAGAGGGGAAGCCTTTGGAGGTTGATTTTCGCTTGGTATTCTAATGAAAATTGGGTGTAATCGTGGGTGCGCAGAAGCGGTGTACAGTAGAACGCCAATGGTCGGACGCGCTTCAAAGGCTACCCTTGAGTGTCAAGGGTAGCTGTCAGCGGCTTGCCGCTGACTGAGGGGATTGCCGCGCCGCGAGGCGCGGTCGGGGGGTGGGGCGGGGTATGAACTATGTCATTAGGAAACAGAACGGCAAGTCTCTCTCACCGCCCTTGGCTTCCTTGTGCAAAGGAAGCTGTCGCCGCAAGGCGACTGAAGGATTGTTGCCGCACCGGTGGTTTCTGCCAATGTACAGTTTCGGGCGCTCCGTGTCCAATCCCTCCGTCACGGCTTGCGCCGTGCCACCTCCCTCTACACGAGGGAGGCAAGGGGCAATGCGTTGCGGGTAGACGTTCTATTTAAGATTGGAGCAGTGCGGAGTGCGGCGGGAAAGGCAGACCGCGCCTTGCGGCGCGGGCGATCCCTTCAGTCGCCTTCGGCGACAGCTTCCCTTGGTGCGCAAGGGAAGCCTTTTTCGCGAGGTTTTTGATTGGTGTTCTATTTGAACATGGTGCTGAGCGAAGTGCAGTGGTAAAGCTCTACCGCGCCGTCGGCGCGGCCTCATCAGTCAGCGGCTGCGCCGCTGACAGCTTCCCCAGAGGGGAAGCCTTTGGAGGGAATTTTCACCTTGGTGTTCTAATTAGAATTGGATGTTAAATAGGGTGCGCAGAAGCGAGGGGAGGGTTGAGTTGAATCATTTATCAAACCGGCGGGCGTAGCCGCAGCGGCGGCAGATGGGTTCTT
>CAZUSM010000071.1:0-7230 GCA_964623675.1 uncultured Oscillospiraceae bacterium | reverse complement strand
ATCGTCCTCAACGATAAGCGCGCGTTTATTCATATATTCTGCCCCCTATTATAATAATTAGTATTATCACATATTATACGATACAGCCGATTTGATTGGTTAAAAAAGTGTAAAAAGCGCGTGGGGTGTAAATCAAAACGCGAAAAAGGGACTGCCGCAAAAAATGACTGCGGCAGTCCCCTGTCTTATATCGCTTTACAATGCCAAAGGGATTACTTGAGAGCTTCGGCGGTGGCGACGGCGACGGCGACGGTGGCGCCGACCATGGGGTTGTTGCCCATGCCGAGGAAGCCCATCATCTCAACGTGCGCAGGGACGGAGGAGGAACCGGCAAACTGCGCGTCGGAGTGCATACGACCCATGGTGTCGGTCATGCCGTAAGAGGCAGGGCCTGCGGCCATGTTGTCGGGGTGGAGGGTACGACCCGTGCCGCCGCCGGAGGCCACGGAGAAGTACTTCTTGCCCTGCTCGATGCATTCTTTCTTATAAGTGCCGGCAACGGGGTGCTGGAAGCGGGTGGGGTTGGTGGAGTTGCCGGTGATGGAAACGTCAACACCCTCGGAGTGCATGATGGCAACGCCCTCGCGGACATCGTCACAGCCGTAGCAGCGGACATTGGCGCGCTCGCCCTCGGAGTAGCGAATCTCGCGGACGATTTTCAGCTCGCCGGTGAAGTAATCAAACTGGGTCTGGACATAGGTGAAGCCGTTGATGCGGGAGATGATCTGGGCGGCGTCCTTGCCGAGACCGTTGAGGATGACGCGCAGGGGCTCTTTGCGAGCCTTGTTGGCGTTCTTGACGATGCCAATTGCGCCTTCTGCGGCGGCGAAGGACTCGTGGCCGGCGAGGAAGGCAAAGCACTTGGTCTCGTCGGAGAGGAGCATTGCGCCGAGGTTGCCGTGGCCGAGGCCGACCTTGCGGTCTTCGGCGACAGAGCCGTCAAGGCAGAAGCTCTGCAGGCCGATGCCGATGTACTTGGCAGCTTCGGCGGCGTTCTTCGCGCCGGACTTGATGGCGATGGCAGCGCCCACGCAGTATGCCCAGCGGACGTTTTCAAAGCAGATGGGCTGAATGCCGGCGGCGATTTCGTACGGGTCAAAGCCCTTGGCCTGGCAAATCTCTCTGCACTCTTCGACAGAGCCGATGCCGTACTGAGCGAGGACACCGTTTATTTTGTCTATTCTTCTCTCGTAATTTTCAAAAAGAGCCATTTGTTCGTCCTCCTTGTCTTATTCTTGGCGCGGGTCTATGTACTTGGCGGCGTTGTCGAACTGGCCGTAGTGACCCTTGGCCTTTTCAAGAGCCTCGTTGGCGTCGATGCCCTTCTTGATGAAGTCCATCATCTTGCCGAGGGAGACAAACTCATAGCCGCAAATCTCGTCGTCCTTGTTGAGGGCAAGGCGGGTGACGTAGCCCTCGGTGAGCTCAAGGTAACGCGGTCCCTTTTCCTTGGTGGCGAACATGGTGCCGACCTGAGAACGCAAGCCCTTGCCGAGGTCTTCCATGGATGCGCCGACGGCGAGGCCGTCTTCGGAGAAAGCGGACTGGGAGCGGCCGTAAACTATCTGGAGGAACAGCTCGCGCATGGCGGTGTTGATGGCGTCGCACACGAGGTCGGTGTTGAGCGCTTCGAGAAGGGTCTTGCCGATGAGAATCTCGGAGGCCATTGCGGCGGAGTGGGTCATGCCGGAGCAGCCGATGGTTTCAACGAGTGCTTCCTCGATGATGCCCTCTTTGATGTTAAGGGTCAGCTTGCATGCGCCCTGCTGGGGGGCACACCAGCCGATGCCGTGGGTAAAGCCGGAGATGTCGGAAATCTGCTTTGCCTGAACCCATTTGCCCTCTTCGGGGATGGGTGCGGGGCCGTGGTATGCGCCCTTAGCCACGGGGCACATATTCTTGACTTCTGTGGTGTAGATCATATTGATCTTCTCCCTTCTATCCTTATAATTTGTATAAACTTATTTGATGAGGCACTCGCCGGTCATTTCCGCGGGCTTTTCAAGACCCATGACGGAAAGGAGCGTGGGCGCGATGTCCGCAAGGCGGCCGGGCTGAAGCTCGACGCCGGGGAGCGTGACGGCAAAGGGGACGGGGTTGGTGGTGTGGGCGGTGTTGACCTTGCCTGTTTCGTCGAACATGCAGTCGGCATTGCCGTGGTCGGCAGTGACGAAAAGGACGGTGTCCGGGTGCTTTTCAACCTCGGCCATGATGCGCCCCATGCAAGCGTCAACGGTCTCCACCGCCGTGACGGCGGCGGGCATGACGCCGGTGTGGCCGACCATGTCGCAGTTTGCGAAGTTGCAGACGACGAGGGCGTAATCATCCGAGGCGATGGCCTCGACGCACTTGTCGGCAACCTTTTCCGCGCTCATCTGCGGGATGAGGTCATAGGTCGGGAACTCCTTGGGCGAGGGGACGAGGCAGCGCTCTTCGCCCGGAATCTGCTTTTCGACGCCGCCGTTGAAGAAGAACGTGACGTGCGCGTACTTCTCTGTTTCGGCCACGCGGAACTGCTTGAGGCCGCATGCGCTGACGTAATCGCCGAGGGTGTTTTCAATCTCCTCCGGCGGGTAGGCAATCGGCAGGGGCAAGGTCTCGTCATACTGGGCAGTGCAAACGTAAGAGAGCGGGTAGACCGTCTTTTTGCGCGCGAAGCCGTCAAAGTCGGCGAGGTTGAGCGCCCAGGTCATTTCGCGGGCGCGATCGGGGCGGAAGTTCATGAATATGACGCTGTCGCCCGGATTGATGACGCCCTCCGGCGTGACGACGACAGGCTCGACAAACTCGTCCGTCACGTCGTTGGCATAGCTTGCCTCGACGGCGTGAACGGCGTCGGGGTCGGCCACGCCCTCGCCGCAGACGATGGCGTTATAGCCCTTTTCGACGCGATCCCAGCGCTTGTCGCGATCCATGCCCCAAAAACGCCCCTGAATGGTGGCGATTTTGGCGTTGCCGAGCTGGGCGCACTTTTCGGCAAGCTGGGCGACGAAGCCCGCGCCACTCTTGGGTGCGACGTCGCGCCCGTCGAGGAAGCAGTGGACGTAAACCTTTTCCACGCCGCGCAGCTTGGCCATATCAAGGGCGGCGAAAATGTGCTCCAAATGGCTGTGGACGCCGCCGGTGGAGAGAAGCCCCATGACGTGCAGCGCCTTGCCGCCGGCCTTGGCATCGTCCATGGCCTTGATGTACGCCTTATTCTCGAAAAACTTGCCGTTTTCGATGTCGCGGGTCATCTTGGGGAGAATCTGAAACACGACGCGCCCCGCGCCGATGTTGGTGTGGCCGACCTCGGAGTTGCCCATCTGCCCGTCGGGCAGACCCACGTCCAAGCCGGAGGCCTGAAGCGTGGTGGTGGGATAAGTCGAGAAAAGCTTATCGAGATTGGGCGTGTTGGCCTTGAAAACGGCGTTCCCCTCGGTGGGCGCGGCGAGGCCGTACCCATCGAGGATTATAAGAACAGCTTTTTTACTCATTGTGAAAAATCACTCCTGAACGGTGGCCTTGACGATGGTGGCAAAGTCAACCGGCTTGAGGGACGCGCCGCCGATGAGGCCGCCGTCGATGTCGGGCTGGGCAAGAAGCTCATAAGCGTTCTTGGCGTTCATGCTGCCGCCGTAGAGGATGGAGACGGCACGGGCGGGACGAGCGCCGTAAATCTTGCGGATGACGGCACGGATGCCCTCGCAGACCTCCTGCGCCTGCTCGGAAGTGGCGGTTTTGCCGGTGCCGATGGCCCAGATGGGCTCATAGGCGATGACGCAGCGGCGGAGCGCGGTGGCGTCGATGCCGGAGAGGGCGGCCTTGACCTGATAGGCCACGTATTCCATGGTCAGATCCATCTCGCGCTGCTCAAGGCTTTCGCCGACGCAGATGATGGGGGTGATGCCCTTTTCGAGGAGTGCCTTGGCCTTTTCGTTGACGAGCATGTCGGTTTCGCCGTGGTACTGGCGGCGCTCGGAGTGGCCGACGATGCAGTACTTGGCGCCGATGTCGGCGAGCATGGACGCGGAGACCTCACCGGTGTATGCGCCCTTTTCGTACTTGCTGACGTCCTGGCCGCCGGCGGCGACCTTGCAGTCCTTGCCGGCCTTGACCATGTTCTGAATCATGACTGCCGGGGTGCAGAGAACGATTTCGCACACCTTGCTCTTGGGCAGGTTCTCTCTCAGCTCTTCCATGAAGGGCTTGACGCCGGAGTTGGTCATGTTCATTTTCCAGTTGCCGGCGATTATGGTTTTGCGATATTTTCTGTTCATTTTCAGCTCTCCTTATCATTTTCGGCACACGCGCGCGCCGCTTGGGCGCGCTGACGTGTGGGTTTATCAATAATTACTTGTCCAGCAGGCAGGCAACGCCCGGAAGCTCTTTGCCTTCGAGGAACTCAAGGCTTGCGCCGCCGCCGGTGGAAATGTGGGTGATCTTGTCGGCAAAGCCGAGCTTTTCGACGGCTGCCGCGCTGTCGCCGCCGCCGACTATCGTGACTGCGCCGGACTCGGCAAGCGCCTTGGCCATGGCCTTGGTGCCGTTGGCAAACTTGTCAAACTCGAAAACGCCCATGGGTCCGTTCCAGACGATAGTGCCCGCGCCGGAGACGGCCTCGGTGAAGAGGGCTACGGTCTTCGGGCCGATGTCCATGCCCATGAGTTCGGGGGCGATGTCGCCCTCGGCGAGGACAGGCTCAGCGTCGGCGGAGAACTCGGAAGCGCAGTAGTTGTCAACCGGGAGGAGGAACTTGACGCCCTTGGAGGCCGCCTTTTCGATCATGTCCTTGGCATAGTCAAGGCGATCGGCCTCAAGCAGGGAGTTGCCGACCTCGAAGCCCTGAGCCTTTTTGAAGGTGTAGGCCATGCCGCCGCCGATGATGATGGTGTCGGCCTTTTCGAGGAGGTTGTTGATGACGTTGATTTTGTCGGAGACTTTGGCGCCGCCGAGGACAGCTACGAACGGGCGCTTGGGGTCATCGAGAGCCTTGCCCATGATGGACAGCTCTTTGTCGACGAGGAGGCCGGAGTAGGCCGGGAGATACGCCGCAACGCCGGCGGTGGAGGCGTGGGCGCGGTGCACAGTGCCGAACGCGTCGGACACGAACACGTCCGCCATGTCGGCGAGAGCCTTGGCGAAGTCCGCGCCGTTCTTTTCCTCGCGGATATCGAAGCGGAGGTTTTCAAGCAGGAGAAGCTGGCCGGGCTGGAGCGCGGCGGCCTTGGCGGCGGCGTCCTCGCCGATGATGTCCTTGGCGAAGATGACGTCCATGCCGAGAAGCTCGGACAGGCGCTTGGCAACGGGCGCGAGGGTCAGCTTTTCTTTCCACTCGCCCTTGGGCTTGCCGAGGTGGGAGCAGGCGATAACGGCCGCGCCGTTTTCGAGGAGATACTTAATCGTGGGCAGGGCGGCCTTGATGCGCTTGTCGCTGGTGATCTCGCCCGTCTCCTTGTTCTGGGGGACGTTGAAGTCGCAGCGGAGCAGAACCTTCTTGCCCTTGACATCCACATCATAAACTGTCTTCTTGTTGTAGTTCATTGTATGCCTCCTAAAAATATGAATAAACAAACTTGGGTCATTCGGCCATGCTGCCGACGCCGAGCAGACCGGGAAAGCCCTGCTGGCGAAGTGCCTCATAAGCCAATATAGCAACGGAGTTGGAAAGATTCAAACTCCGAGCCTCACTGATCATGGGAATGCGGATGCATTCCTCGCGGTATCTCTCCCGAAGCCATTCGGGCAGACCCGCCGTCTCCTTGCCGAACATCAGCGTCGCCCCGTGGGAAAAATCCGCCTCGAAGTAGGCGCGCGGCGCTTTCGTCGTGGCGAGGAAGAGATTGGCGTCGCCGTTTTGGGCGAAGTATTCATCAAGGTTTTCATAAACCGAGATGTCAACCAAGTGCCAGTAATCAAGGCCGCAGCGCTTCACGGCCTTGTCGGAGATGTCAAAGCCGAGGGGCTTGATGAGATGCAAGCGCGCCCCCGTGGCGGCGCAGGTGCGCGCAATCGCGCCCGTGTTGTGCGGAATCTCCGGCTCGACAAGAACAATGTCAAGCATTGCCTCACCTCTTATTGTCACGATTTTATCACATATCTTTTCGCTTTCCAAGTCATTTTATCACAAAAATCCGAAAAATCATGTATTTTTTTTCGGATTTATCAAGTTCTTGCATATTAGACAAAATCACGGTATAATCTGAGATGTTAAGAGGGCGTTTATTGTCATTTTGCATAGCGTGAATTTTAACATTTTCGCTTTTATGCAGATAATATCGCACGGAAAACGCAATTATTCATGCGCGAGGTCAATTATGGAGTACATTTGCAATGATTGTCCGAGAAAATGCGGCGCTTTGAGGGGCGATGACGCGCCGGGCGGGGTGTGTTGTTCCCCTGCCCTGCCGCGCGTGGCGCGCGCCGCTCCGCACTTCGGCGAAGAGCCGTGCATCAGCGGCACACGCGGCGCGGGGACGATATTTTTCACCGGGTGCAACCTCAGATGCGTATACTGTCAAAACCGCGAGATTAGCCGCGGGCAGGGCGGAAAGCGCGTGAGCGCGCAAGAGCTGCGCGACATTATGCTCAGGCTCTGCGACGAGGGCGTGCACAACATCGAGCTGGTGACGCCGTCGCACTATGCGCGCGTGATTATCGAGGCGCTGGAGGGCACGCGGCTGAATATCCCGGTGGTGTGGAATTCATCGGGCTATGACAGCGTGGACACCCTGCGGCGGCTGGAGGGGCTTGTGCAGGTTTACATGCCGGATTTGAAATACATGCGCGCGGACATCGCGCGCCGGTACAGCGCGGCGGAGGATTATCCGGCCGTCGCCGCCGAGGCGATACGCGAGATGTTCCGCCAGCGCGGGCGCTATGTCATCGACGACGAGGGCACAATGATCTCCGGCGTGCTGATACGGCACTTGATTTTGCCCGGCCAAGAGGAAAACAGCATGGCCGCCATTGATTTCATCGAGCGCGAATTCCAGCCGGGGGACGTGCTATTCTCGCTGATGAGCCAATACACGCCCGTGCCGGGGCTGGAAAAGTTCCCGGAGCTTCAAGAGCGTGTGGACGGCCGGGTGAATGACGCGTTGATAAAATACATGCGTCAATGCGGCATAACGGACGGCTATTGGCAGGAAAGCGAGTCCGCGACGGCGGAGATGATTCCCGCATTCGACGGAACGGGCGTATAAAGGCCGCTTTTTGCCTTGACAAAGGGCGGGTTTTGTCGGATAATTA
>CAZUSM010000070.1:0-7241 GCA_964623675.1 uncultured Oscillospiraceae bacterium | reverse complement strand
GCGGCGCTGACGGTTTATGACATGTGCAAGGCCGTGCAGCGCGACATGGTGATAACAGACATTCGCCTCGTGTCCAAGTCCGGCGGCGTGCACGGGGATTTCGTGCGCGACGGCGAGTGAGGCGAGAAAGGCCGGTATAGGCCGGGTATAATAAATGCCGCGCTCATGCGCGGCGGAACGGAGAAGAATATGAAGCACCATATTATAGTGAAGTTCACCCCGGAGGTGGCGGACAAGGCCGCGCTCATCGGCGAGGTCAAGGCGCTTTTCGCCGCCGAGCCCATGCCCGACGGCGTGACGGGCTATGACTTTTTTGAAAACTGCGTCGCGCGCGACAATCGCTTTGACCTGATGATAGTGGTTCATCTGCCTCAAGCCGCCCTCCCCGCCTGGGACGCGTCCTCCGTCCACCGGCGCTGGAAGTCCGACTTCGGGCAATACGTGGAGAAAAAAGCAATTTTCGACTGCGAATAAGAGCATATAAAAGCAAATAAACGAAAAAGCATGGCGCGACTGCACCATGCTTTTGTGTTATACCGTTGTTTTTTCGGGCTTGAGGAACAGCTTCGCAAGCATTTTGCATGCGCGCATGAACGCCAAATACAGCGCATAGGCCACGACGCCGCAGGCAAAACAAATTATCATCCACATCGCACATTTTGCCACAAACTCTGCGGGCGAACGGCTGAGGATTTCGAGCCAATTGTCTTTTTTCCAAAGGCTGTTTATGAACGCATTTTCATGGATAAGATACACCATAAATGTTGCACTGCCGAGGAAATTGATGACCTTGCTGTTGGGCATGCGAATGCGTTTGAACAGCTCCAGCATGGATATGGCCACAATGAGCGTCACAATGCTGTTGTTATCAAACCTCATCAAGCTGTGCGGCATCAAGACCTGCTCCAGCCCGCTTTCACGCGCCGCCGCAATGGTCGAGGCCGTGAAGTTGAACTGCGAAACCGCAGTAACAGCGACGCACACTGCGAGTATCAAGACAAAGAACACGCCGCGAAGGCGTTCAAAGGGTTCATAGCGGCGTATATAGCCGCCGACGGCATACAGGAAAAAGCCTGTGACGAGATTCAGCAAGCCTTCCGCCAGTCCGTCAAATAATCTGCCTGTCCACTCGAATGATATAAGCGCGAAAAGAGACAAAACAAGCGCCAGATACCCCTTGCGGTCAAGCAAAAGAATAAAGCGGTTGAAAAACAGTGCCCCGCACAAGAAGATAAGAAAATAATAGCCGACGAACCAAGCATAGGTGTTGAACAAATGAAAGCCGACTGCTTCAATGCGGACACTGCGAACTGCATAAACCGCAAGCGCAGAGGCGGCAATCAATATCATCGTGGCAAATCCCAACTGCGTCAGCAGCTTCGAGGCCACCTTGGTGAGCCTCGTGCTCCCCTTTTCGCCGCGGTTTGCCATGAAATAGCCTGTAATCAGGATGAAAACATCATTGCCGATTGGGCCAAACGACGCAAAAATCTGCGGGATAACAAGGCTTTTATAGAGAATAGGCTGATTGAAATACTCGCCGCTCTGAGGGAGATATGTAATCACGCAGTGGTGCATGATATGATAAACTATAATCATCAGCATTGCGACGATGCGCAGCAGTTCAATATTGGAGCTTCTAATCTTTTTCTCGGCCATAGCTTCTCCCCATTCGCGGCTTATATACAGCCCGAATCCTTGCAAATTATGCTATATATTATCACATCCCGCGCCCAATGTAAAGCACCCGCGCGGCGCTGTATACGCAAACAGAGGAAACGGAAAAATGCCGCTCCCTCTGTTCATTTCAAATCACACCAGTGCTTTGACCTTGTCCGCTATGGATTCGGGGGTCAGGGCGTAGGCTTGGTAGAGGGCGTCGGGAGTGCCGGACTGGCCGAACTTGTCCTCAACGCCGACGCGGGCGAATTTTGCGCCGGGCTTGCCGGCGATGACCTCCGCCACGGCAGAGCCGAGGCCGCCCATGACGAAGTGATCCTCCGCCGTGACGATGGCGCGCACAGAGGAATTATACGAAAGCACGCACTCCTCATCAAGCGGCTTTATCGTGTGGAAATTGACGACGGCGGCGTCAATGCCGTCGTCGGCCAAAAGCTCGGCCGCGCGCAGGGCGCGCGTCACCATCAGGCCGGTGGCGAAAATGGCCGCGTCCTTGCCCTCGCGCAGCACGACGGCCTTGCCGGGGGTAAAGGGGGTGGACTCGTCGGTGATGTCATCCGAGCCGGGGCGGGTCAGGCGGATGTACACAGGGCCGTCCATCTCCGCCGCCGCCTTGACGACCTTGACGGTCTCGGCGGCGTCACACGGGGAGAACACCGTCATGCCCGGCAGCTCGCGCATGAGCGCGACATCCTCCAGCGCCTGATGCGAGCCGCCGTCCTCGCCCACGCTGAGTCCCGCGTGGGTGAAAGCGAGCTTCACGTTCGCGCCCGGATAGGCCACGGAGTTTCGGATTTGCTCAAAGGCGCGCCCCGCGCCGAACATCGCAAAGGTGCTGGCAAAGGGGACAAAGCCGGAAAAGGCAAAACCGGCGGCGGCGCATATCATGTCCGCCTCGGCGATGCCGAAGTTGAAAAATCTGTCGGGGAAGGCCTTTTTGAACGTGCCGGTCTTCGTCGCCCCGGCGAGATCCGCGTCCATGACGACGATTTTTTCATTTTCTTTGCCGAGCGCGGCCAACGCCTCGCCGTAGGCTTCTCTGGTCGATTTACCCATTTATCGCAGCCTCCAGTTCCTTTTTCGCCGCCTCATAGTCGGCGGTTTTTATCGTAGAGCCGTGCCAAGAGGCGTTATTTTCCATGAACGACACGCCCTTGCCCTTGACGGTTTCGCAGCAGACGAACTTCGGGCAGCCGGGGGTATGCGCGGCCTTGAGCGCGGCGGTGACGGCGTCGATATCGTGGCCGTCGACGGTGACGGTGTCAAAGCCGAACGCCTTGAACTTGGCGCAGACATCGCCGAGGGACATGACGTCATCATTCTTGCCGTCAATCTGAAGACCGTTGTAGTCGAGAATGACGGTGAAATTATCGAGCTTATAGTGCGCGGCGGCCATGGCGGCCTCCCACACCAAGCCCTCCTGGCACTCGCCGTCGCCGACGAGGGTGTAAACATGATAATCCTTCTTGGCGTGCTTTGCCGCGAGCGCCATGCCCACGGCGATGGCGATGCCCTGGCCGAGCGAGCCGGTGTTGGCGTCCACGCCGGGGGTCTTGCGCATGTCGGGGTGGCCTTGGAGGTGGCTGCCGAGCTTGCGGAGGGTCATAAGCTCCGCCTTGTCGAAATACCCCTTGTCCGCCAGCACCGCGTACAGCGCCGGGGCGCAATGCCCCTTGCTGAGGACGAAGCGGTCTCTCTCCTCCCAGTGCGGCTCGTCCGGGCGGATGTTCATCACGTTGTAATAAAGCGCGATGAGCGTGTCCAAGCACGAAAGAGAGCCGCCGGGGTGTCCGGACTTGGCCTCATAGAGCATGTTGATGATGTCCAGCCGAAGGTGGGCTGCTTTTTCCTGAAGCGTCATTGCGTCAGCCTCCTTGTTTTTCTGTGGTTTCATTATACACTCGCCCAAGAGTTTGCGCAACCGCAAAAATGCTCTTGCCAAAGAGAGATTTTTGCGGCATAATCATATATGTATAATGTATGGTTCGGAGGACGCAGTGTTGGATTGCAAAGTGATTGCATTCGATTTGGACGGGACGTTTCTCGACGGGGCAAAGCGCATCCCGCCGAAAAACCTTGAGGCGCTCGCCGCCGCGGCCGAGCGCGGGATAATGCCCGTGCCCGCGACGGGGCGGATATACGACGGCATACCGGATGAGCTTCGCTCGCTGCCGTTCATGCGCTATTATATATGCATAAACGGCGCGTACGTATACGACGCGCGCGAGGACAAAGTGATTCACGAGGCGAACATCCCGCTCGACACGGCGCTTGAATTCTACCGCGAGATGGACAAGCAGCCGGTGATGTATGACTGCTATCAGGACAACTTCGGCTTCATCACGCAGTCGATGTACGACAACGCCGAAAGCTATGTTTTTGACCCCGGCATACTGCGCCTTGTGAAAAAACTGCGCACACCCGTGCCGGAGTTGAAAGAATACCTCACCGAAAAGGGCGAGAGCGTGCAAAAGCTTCAGGTTTATTTTGCCGACATGGAGCTGAGGGCGCGCGAGCTTTCGCGTCTGCCGCGCCTTTTCCCGGAACTTTTGTTCTCAACTTCCGTCTCAAATAACATCGAGGTCAACAGCCGCGCCGCGGGCAAGGGCAACGGCCTTGCCGCGCTGTGCCGCGCGCTGGGCATAGACACGGCGCAGTGCGCCGCCTTCGGCGACAGCTCGAATGACGACGACATGCTGCGCGCGGCGGGGCTGGGCATAGCGATGGCAAACGCGCTCGACTCCACCAAGCGCGCCGCCGACGTGATGACGCTGTCCAACGACGAGGCGGGCGTCGCGGCGGGGATTGAAAAATACATTTTTAATTGAAAATACAGGGGGAAAATGAAAATGAAGCTTTGCAACGCGAAAATCTATCTGAACGGCGAGTTTATCACGGGCGGCCTTGAATTTGACGAGGTCATACGCGGCTTTGACGGCTACGGCGGGGAGGATCTGGGCGGCGGATACATCGTGCCCGGCTTCGTCGACGTGCACTCGCACGGCGCAATGGGCGCGGACGCAAGCGACGGCGACGCCGACGGCCTGCAGGTGCTCAGCGCGTACTACGCCCAAAACGGCGTGACCAGCTTTTGCCCGACAACCATGACCCTCAAAGAGCCGGAGCTTATCCGCGCGGCAAACTGCGTTCGCGATTTCAAGCGCGGCGAAAACGGCGCGCGCATCGCGGGCATCCACCTCGAAGGGCCGTTCATCTCCTACGCCAAGCGCGGCGCGCAGAATCCCGACAATCTCCACGCGCCCGACGGGGTCATGTTCGACCGGATAAACGACGCCTCCGGCGGCGCGGTGCGCCTCATCACCGTCGCGCCCGAAGTCGACGGCGCGCTTGAATTCATCGCGCATGCGTCCAAGCATTGCACCGTCTCCCTCGGCCACAGCACCGCAAGCTATGAGCAGGCGATGGCCGGGTTCGAGGCTGGGGCGAGCCACACCACGCATCTTTTCAACGGCATGGAGCCGCTGCACCACAGAAAGCCCGGTCTCGTCGGCGCGGCGCTGACCGCCGGGGCGACGGTGGAGCTTATATGCGACGGCATGCACATTCACCCCGCCGTGATAAACGCGGTGCACCGCATGTTCGGCAAGAAGCTTGTCATCATCAGCGACTCTCTCCGCTGCGCCGGAATGCCGGACGGCGAGTATGAGCTCGGCGGCCAGCCCATCGTCATGACAAACGGCAAGGCCACCCTCCTCGACGGCACGATTGCCGGCTCGTCCACCAACCTCGCGCAGGAGCTTTTGAACGTGATTCGCTTCGGCCTTGCGCCGGAGGACGCGATTTACGCCCTGACCGAAGCGCCCGCGCGCGCCATCGGCTGCTTTGACACAATCGGCTCGCTCGACAAGGGCAAGTATGCCGACTTCCTCGTCCTCGACGAGAATTTTGCCGTCAAGCGCGTGTACATCGGCGGACACTGCGTGAAAAAATAAAAAAATTATGTAAATTTGCGAAAAGCAGTTCCATAATGGGACAAAGTGTGATATTATTATATCTGTATATGAATGCAAATCCCGAAAGGAGAGCATATAAATGAAAAAACTGATATCTGTTTTGCTGCTGGTGCTTGTTGCGCTGATGATGCTCAACTTCGCCGCCTGCGGCAATGACGCCCCCGCCGCCGACCCCGGCACTGTCGGCTCGGGCACTCTGACCGAGACCGAGGGCGAAACCATCGCCGACGTGACCAAGCTCGAACCCGCCGCCAACCTCAACCCGTCCATGATCAACATCGGCCAGGCGCTCAACGGCGTGCACACGGGCGACGCGTGGTATGCCAACGGCGTCCGCGGCGACAATTACATCTATTTTGAGCCGGCAGACAATTCCTCCATCGGCATTGCCTACGTCAAGGTTGAAGCCGGCGAGGTCGTGAAGACCGTCGTTTGCGCCATGACCGAGGACAACCACCTCTATGACGAGGACACCACTTGGGAAGAAAGCGGCATCGACATCGTTTTCATGGACGATTTCAAGGCCTATGACTACAAAAACGACACTTGGTACGTCCGCGGCGACCCCGCTGTCATTGAGCAGCTTTTCGTCGGCAGACAGCTTGCCGAGCAGAGCAACCCCTCCAACACCCTCATCCTCAAGGCCGATGGCACGGGCGTGGAGAACTATGACGGCACGGAGTATACCCTCACCTGGGTCATGACCAGCGCCACCACCCTCAAATTCAACGACGGCAGCTATGACTATAACCTTGAAATAGTCATCGACGAGAACAACGCCTTCGTCAGCCTTTCCGAGCAGAACCACCGCATCTTCATTCCCGAAGAGCTGGTCGGCCAGCCGAGCGAGGCTCAGGGCGAGGACACCGCCCCCGCTCTCGCCGCACAGGGCTGATATCAAAAATACCGTTAAACGCCCCGCATTCCGCGGGGCGTTTTTTGAAAAGGAGAGGCAAAAATGTTTTCGTTCAACCACTTCAATTTCAACGTGTTCGACATGGAGCGCAGCTTGAAGTTTTATAACGACGCGCTGGGGCTGACCCCCGTGCGCGAGAAAAACGCCGCCGACGGGCGGTATAAGATAATCTTCCTCGGCGACGGGGTGACGGATTTCCGGCTGGAGCTGACATGGCTGCGCGACCGGGATACGCCTTACGACCTCGGCGAGCAGGAGTTCCACCTCGCCTTCAAGGCCGAGGATTACGCCGCCGCACATGAAAAACACGCCGAAATGGGCTGTATATGCTTTGAAAATCCCGAAATGGGCATCTATTTCATCGAAGACCCCGACGGCTACTGGATAGAAATAATCCCGGCAAAGAGATAACGCCGAGGGGGGGTAAAACAGGATTGTTGCGCAGATGGGCAACAATCCTGTTTTGATATTAAGTGTGGTTAAGGCCGAGCAGTTTCCGCGCCTTGCGGCGCGGCGCGTTTGCACAAGCAAACGCGACTATCCCCTCAGTCAGCGGCAAAGCCGCTGACAGCTCCCCTTGGTGCGCAAGGGGAGACATTTTGTGGGTTTAACTTGTGTTCTAATTAAAACTGTGGCGAACGGAGTGCCGCGATAAAGCTCTACCGCGCCGT
>CAZUSM010000069.1:0-7496 GCA_964623675.1 uncultured Oscillospiraceae bacterium | reverse complement strand
GCGAATGAAGTGATAACAAAATGCACAGAGCGCGGCCTTTGGCCGCCTCTGTGCTGTTTTTATTTGATGAAAACGCGGGCAAAGCCCTTCAAGCGCTCGCGTCGGCGGCTGCCCTTGGGGAAGATGCGATTAAGCCGATTGATGAGCTTGACATATAGGCCGTCATTATATACCGGCTCTTTGACACCCGTGACCGTGATATTCCCGGCAGGGCTTGCACCCTCGGACGCTTGCTGCGCGCCCCCGACCCCCGCACAAGCGACAAGAGGCTCATAAAAGCTTGTCATGCGGGCATACTGCCAAAAATAATGTGAGAGGTCGCAATCGGCATATTGCCACGGCTTTTGAAATCCCGAATAGTGGACAATCTTGGGTGCTTTCCTCGACTCCATATAATCAAGATAAATCTGATATGGCGCATGCTTTACCGCATCCGTTCTTCTCATAGTGTCGATTGTCCAATTCATCATGACATTCCACGCCATGTCGAGGAATTTGACGCGCCCCGCGCAGAGCATGTTAAGCACATCTTGGTCAAGGAGCTGCCATTTATCCTCCGCCGCTTTTTCCATGAGCTCATCCACGGTGAAGCTCTTGCGCATTTCGGCAAGGTTCATCACAAGGACGCCCGAATTGAAATAATCAAGCGGATTTTTCAGCTTCAATTTCTCCATTTGATACTTAATGTGCTCCGGGTGATAGCCGTTGGCGCAACCAATGCTGTCGGCGTCTTTGACCGCGGCCAAAAGATTTTCGCCCATGGGCGTGTCATAAAGCTCGGCCACATCGGCAAGCAGCGTCAAGTCGGAATCGAGATAGACCACCTTTTCATAGTCGGGCATAATGTCTTGAATGAAAAAGCGGAAATAAGTCTCTTTGGTGAAATACGCATGCAAATACAAATCATAATCCTTGTACTTATAAGACGCCTGTTCGACGTTTTTGAAGCGCAGTGATATGTTATCCGCCTGCACCAGCTCTCGCGTCAGGCGGGCTTGGTTTTCCTCGGTGATGTCGGCGTGGAGGACGATGATATCATAATTTCTCTCGCAGCTCGTGTTCTCAATAAGGGATTTGAGCGCCACAGCGAGATACGGGACATAGCTGTCATTCGCCGCAAAGACGACAGGGACGTTATTCTCGGCAAAAGCGGGCTTGACAGGCGTATTCTCCTCGGTGCTTTCAAAAAAGCACACGGGGACTTCAAGGACGCGAATATCTTTATTCTCTTTCAGCCACGTGAGATACACACCCCACAGCCGCTCGGCGAGATACCCGCTCACGCGGTATTCCATGATATTGTAATCATAAAAATCTCTTCGTTTTTCGTGCTCGGCGAGAATATCAAAGAGCCACTCGCAATAATCGAAAAAGAGATCTTTTTTCATGATATACATATTGTAAAAGTAGCCGGAAGTGCGCTTGAAATATTCCTCGGCGGTGGCATAAAACTCCGGATATTTTTCTGAAATGACGCTCATGAGAACATCATAGTCTTCGGTTCGGTGGTTTGCTTCAAAAAACTCGTACACTGTGCGCACGGGTATAATCTTGCCGACCTCCAACGGCTCTGCGCTTATCACGTCATATTGCCCGATGAGTGCTTCAAGCTCATCGTCGGAAAGGTGCAGCTTCTCCATAGCCGTTGAGTTGGGGTAAGGCATCTCGACAAAATTCATGTGGTTGCGCTTCAACGCTCCATTGTCGAAAGAGAAATATCTGCGATAGTGCATAAAGCCGTAATAATCCGCGTCGAGGTTTTTCCACGCCCAGTATTGCGCCGTCAGCTCGCAGTACATTCTGTTCTTTTCGGAGATGTTGTCGCCGGTGTTGTCGTGCAGGTGTTGGGGATAAATGCACCCGTTTATCGCCGTGCCCACCTGAATGGGCTTTATGATGTCCGTGGTGATGAGCTCGCACTTTTTGTGATATGATGTGAGAATTTTAATATTCATCGTTTGCCTTCATTTTTGCCCGCTCACAGCGCCGCGAGGGAATCGAGGGCGGCGCGGACGACTTTGTCCATGTCGTAATACTTATACTGGCCGAGGCGGCCGCCGAAGGTGACGTTTTCCTCGCCGTCGGCGAGGGCTTTATACTCGGCGTACAGCGCGCTGTTTTTGTCGTCATTGACGGGGTAATACGGCTCAAGCCCCGGCTTCCACTCGGCGGAATATTCGCGCGAGATGACCGTGGTGGGCTGCTTGCCGAATTCGAAATGCTTGTGCTCGATGACGCGGGTGTAGGGCACGGCGCGGTCGGTGTAATTGACGACGGCGTTGCCCTGATAGTTTTCCTCGGCAAGCTCCTCGGTTTCAAAGCGAACACTGCGATATTGCAGCGCGCCGAGCTTATAGCCGTAAAACTCATCTATGCACCCGGTGTAAACCGTTTTTTCGGCGATGTCCGGCTCGGATTTGATGAGGTCAAAATAATCCGTGTTGAGCCTAACCTCGACGCCGTCGAGCATTTTTTCGACCATGCGGGTGTACCCGCCGATGGGGATGCCCTGATAGCGGTCGTTGAAATAATTGTTGTCATAAGTGAAGCGGCAGGGCAGGCGCTTGATGATGAACGCGGGCAGCTCAGTGCAGTCGCGCCCCCACTGCTTTTCGGTGTAGCCCTTGACGAGCTTGGTGTAAACATCCGTGCCGACGAGGCTGAGCGCCTGCTCCTCCAGATTCTTCGGCTCGGTGATGTTGAGCGTGGCCACCTGCTCGGCGATTTTGGCCTGCGCCTCTTTGGGCGTGCGCACGCCCCAGAGCTTGGAGAAGGTGTTCATGTTGAAGGGGAGATTATAAAGCTCGTCCTTATACACCGCGACGGGGCTGTTGATGTAATTATTAAACTCGGCAAAGCGATTGACATAGTCCCACACCTCGCGGTCGCTCGTGTGGAAGATATGCGCGCCGTATTTGTGCACGTTTATGCCGCTTATCTCCTCGGTGTAGATATTGCCGGCGATATGGCCGCGGCGGTCAATGACAAGGCAGCGCTTGCCGCGCCGCGTCAGCTCATGCGCCGTCACAGCGCCGTAAAGCCCCGCGCCGACGATTAAATAATCATATTTCATGCGCTCACATCCGTTTCGTTTGTTATTCTATCCCGATTTTACCACACGCGTCGGCATTCGTCCACTGATTATTTTCATATTTTATTGTACTTATTTATAACTCCCCTATTGACAAACGCGCGGGCGGGGCATATAATGCAATTGAACATTTGAATGATTGTTCAATTGTCAAATCGATTCCGGTTGAAAATGAGAATATAAAGGAGAAAAGGAAAATGAAAAAGACTTACATGATCGACGTGGACTGCGCCAACTGCGCCAACAAGATGGAGCACGCGGCAAAGGAGACCGAGGGCGTGAAGGACGCGAGCGTGAACTTCATGGCGCTGAAGATGACCGTGGAGTTTGAAGACGGCGCAGACGCGAAAGCCGTGATGAAAAAGGTTTTGGAAAACTGCCGCCGCGTCGAGGAGGACTGCGAAATTTTCTTTTGATTTCGCGGATTTGAGGGCAAAATGATGACGAAAAAGCAAAAGAAGCTCTTGTGGCGCATCATCGCGGCAAGCGCGATGACCGTGGCGCTGTCGCATGTCCCGGTCGAGGGTTGGATGAAGCTGGCGCTGTTTCTCGTGCCGTATCTGACCATCGGGTGGGAGACGCTGAAAAAGGCATTTCGCGGGATAATGCGCGGGCAGCCCTTTGATGAAAACTTCCTCATGGCCGTGGCGACGGTGGGCGCGGTCGCGCTGGGCGATTATCGCGAGGGCGTGGCCGTGATGATATTTTATCAGATAGGCGAGCTTTTCGAGGGCATTGCCGTGGGCAAAAGCCGCAGCAGCATCGGCGCGCTGATGGACATTCGCCCGGACTATGCCAACATCCCCGGTGCAGACGGCGCGCTGACGCGCGTTGACCCGGACGAGGTCGCCATCGGCACGGTGATCGCCGTGCAGCCGGGCGAAAAGATACCCATTGACGGGGTGATTCTCGAGGGCGAGAGCGTGCTGGACACGGCGGCGCTGACAGGCGAGAGCCTGCCGCGCAGTGTCGCCGTCGGCGACGAGGTGATAAGCGGGTGCATCAACGAATCCGGCATGCTGAAAATCCGCACGACGAAGGAGTTCGGCGAGTCGACCGCGTCAAAGATTCTGGAGCTGGTGGAAAACGCAAGCTCGCGCAAGTCGAAAAGCGAGGCGTTCATCTCGAAATTCGCGCGCGTGTACACGCCCGCCGTGTGTTACAGCGCGCTGGCACTGGCGATTCTGCCGCCGGTTTTCAAGCTCATCACCGGCGCGAGCGCCGATTTTTCCACCTGGGTTTACCGCGCGCTGACCTTCCTTGTCATCAGCTGTCCGTGCGCGCTGGTCATCAGCATTCCGCTCAGCTTTTTCGCCGGCATCGGCGGGGCGAGCAGCGCGGGCGTGCTGGTGAAAGGCTCGAACTATATGGAGACGCTCTCCAAGGTCAAACACGTGGTTTTCGACAAGACCGGGACGATGACGCAGGGCGTTTTCGCCGTGGCCGGGGTGCATCACAGCCCCATGGAGGACAAAAAGCTGCTTGAATACGCGGCGCTGGCGGAGAGCTATTCCACCCACCCCATTAGCCGCAGTCTGCGCGAGGCTTGCCCCCGCCCGCTTGACAAAAGCCGAGTACGCGACGTGCACGAGTTGAGCGGGCGCGGCGTCACCGCCGTCATTGACGGGCACAGCGTCGCCGCGGGCAACAAGCGGCTGATGGACGAGCTTGGTGTGCCGTGCGTGGAATGCAGCCACGTGGGCACGGTGGTGCACGTGGCCATCGACAGGGAGTATTGCGGGCACATTTTGATATGCGACGTGATAAAGCCCGACGCAAAGGAGGCCATTGACGCGCTGCACCGCGTGGGCGTGAAGTCGACTGTGATGCTCACGGGCGACGATGAGCGCGTGGCCGAAAGCGTGGCAAGCGAGCTTGGCATCGACAAGGTTTACAGCCGCCTCTTGCCGGAGGACAAGGTCACGCGCGTGGAGGAGCTGCTAGACGCGAAGGGCAAGGGCGAAATGCTTGCCTTCGTGGGCGACGGAATAAACGACGCGCCGGTGCTCTCGCGCGCGGACATCGGCATCGCGATGGGCGCGCTCGGCTCGGATGCGGCGATTGAAGCGTCGGACATCGTGCTGATGGACGACAGCCCCCTGAAAATCGCAAAGGCCATACGCATTTCGCGCAAGTGCCTGAGAATAGTTTATGAAAACATTTACTTTGCCATCGGGGTGAAGTTTATTTGCCTTGCGCTGGGCGCGGTGGGCATTGCGAACATGTGGGTCGCGATTTTCGCCGACGTGGGCGTGATGATAATCGCGGTGCTCAACGCCGTGCGGGCACTGCGTGTGAAAAATCTTTGAGGAGGACAGGTCATGGCAACAGACAAAGAGCCCGAAGTGTGTCAAGCGCACGAGGTGCACGAGGAGCTTTTGCGCACAGTGCGCGAAAAGCTGCCCCCGGAGGAGCAGCTTTACGACCTGGCCGAGCTTTTCAAGGTGTTCGGCGACTCGACGCGCATGCGGATTCTGTTCGTGCTGTTTGAGGCGGAGGTGTGCGTGTGCGACTTGGCCGAGGCGCTGAGCATGACCGACTCCGCCGTGTCGCATCAGCTGAAAATACTCAAGCAAAACAAGCTCATCAAAAGCCGCCGCGCGGGGCGCAGTGTGTTCTACTCCCTCGCCGACGACCACGTCCGCACCATAGTGAGCCAAGGCATGGAGCACGTGACGGAGTGAATATATCGTTGCACCGCCGCAAGGGGGTGCAACGATTTTGTTTACACTTTTTTCATGTTCAGTTAAGGTCGGGTTCAGTATTTGCGGGTATGCTATGTCGGAGCTTTGAAATTACTCCGTTTGAAAGGAATTGACATATTATGCTCGGAATGAAACGCTTGATTTGCGCGCTGCTGGTGATTTGCCTTGTGGCGGCGTGCGCCGCCTGCGGCGCGGACGCCACGGACGCGACAGACGGCACGGACACTCCGCCGGAAATACCCGCCGGAGAAAAGCCGATGGGCGAGCCGCCCGAAAAGCCCGACGTGGACATGCCCATGGGCAAGAGACCCGACATGCCCGGCGGCGAGCCGCCGGAGAAGCCGAACGGCGACAGACCCGACATGCCGGGCGGAAAGCCCGGCGGCTTCGGCGGCGGGGCGGAATTTGACCAAGGCACGAGCGCGAACACGCTCGACCGCGACGGCGAGCACAGCGGCGAGACCTACATCTCCGAGGGCGACGAGGAGAACGCGCTGCGCGTAGACGGCGCGCAGGTGACGCTGAGAAGCGTGAATGTGAACAAGGCCGGCGGCAACAGCCGCAACACCGAGGCGGGCGATTTTTACGGCGTGAACGCCGCCCTGCTCGTCACAAACGGCGCACAGGCAACGATATCCGGCGCGAGCATCAGCTCCTCGGCGAAAAACGGCAACGGCGTTTTCTGCTACGGCGAGGGGACAAGCGTGAGCATTTCAAGCTCAGTCATCGAAACCACCGGGGATAACTCCGGCGGCATTCAGACCACCGGCGGCGGCACAACGATTGCCGACAGCCTCACCGTCACGACCGAGGGCAGCTCCTCGGCGGCGATACGCACAGACCGGGGCGGCGGCAAGGTGAGCGTGACCGAGGGCAGCTATCGCACGGCGGGGCTGAACTCCCCCGCGATATACTCGACGGCGGACATCGCGGTGAAAACCGCGACGCTGACGGCCAAAAACTCCGAGGCGCTGGTGATTGAGGGCAAGAACTCCATCGAGCTGACAGACTGCGCCGTGACCGGCTGCATGAGCAAAACCGAGGGCTCAAGCTCGGAGGAAAACGTGCACAATGTGATGCTGTATCAGTCCATGTCGGGCGACGCGGACGTGGGCACGGCGCGGCTTTCCGTCACCGGTGGCACTCTCATGGGCGAGAGCGGCGACATGTTTTACATCACGAACACCCACGCGGTTATTAGCTTAAACGGCGTGAGCATAAAAAACAACGACGCCGACGGCTATCTTATGCGCGTGAGCGGCAACTCCGGCGAGCGCGGCTGGGGCAAGGCCGGACAAAACGGCGCTCAGGCCGAGCTGACGGCAGAAGCGCAGACGCTGGAGGGCGACATCCTTGTCGACAGCATATCCACACTTGACATCACGCTGAAAAACGGCAGCGACTTCACCGGCAGCATAAGCATTTTGAAAAACACCGACGGCACGGCCGTCGAGGACAACGTCACCGTGCACGTCGGCGAGGGCTGCACCTGGACGCTGACAGGCGATTGCAGCATATCCAAGCTCGATAACGCCGGGCTGATAAACTTCAACGGCCACAGCATAACCCTCCCCGACGGCAGCGTATTGAAGTAATCGGGCATTGAATTGAACACTCATTTCTCCCCCGCCCTGCTGTTTTGCGATCAAAATGGCGGGGCGGGGTGGTTGTTGGGGGCAAATATCGGTTGAAATGGAGCG
>CAZUSM010000068.1:0-7573 GCA_964623675.1 uncultured Oscillospiraceae bacterium | reverse complement strand
GCCGCGCAGGTCGTCAGCGGCATCAGCTTTCTCGGCGCGGGCGTGATTTTCAAAAACGGCAACACCGTCAAGGGGCTGACGACGGCGGCGGGAATATGGGCCACGGCGGGAATCGGCCTTGCACTCGGCGGGGGGATGTACATCGTCGGCGTGTTCGTCACGCTGCTCATCGCGCTTTTTCAGGTCGTCATGCACCGCTTCACCGTGGGCGCGGATTCGTTCACGACGAACCGATTGCGCTTCACCGTGAGCAATGACGGCGAGTTTGAGCCGCAGGTGCGCGCCCAGCTCGCCGAGTGGGACGCGCAGGTGTTATCCAGCAGCATAACCCGCCGCGAGGACGGCTATGTTACATACGATTTGACGCTGAAAATGACGCGCGGCATCTCGATTGACGACATTGACGCGCTGGTTCAGCACTGCGCCGCCGTGAAAAGCGCGGAGGGCGTCACGGTGATGTGAAACGGTAAAAGCGAGAATATGACAATACCGGGCAGCAAGGTCAAAAGACCGCTGCCCGGTATTTTTCATGCGTTTATCTCACTTTCGCGTCGGTGGCGAGGACGGTGACGGTGTTGTTTGACACCTCGGCGATGCCGCCGGCGATGTCAATCATCGCGCCGCCCTCACCGGCGAAGGCACAGCGAATCACACCGCGCCCAACGGCGCACACCATGGGGGAGTGCCCGGTGAGTATGCCGAGCGAGCCGTTGGTGGTGGGGAGATTGACGTAATCGACATCGGAATCGAACACGGTGGCGTCCTGCGTGACGACGCACAGTCTCAGCTTTTTCTCCATTGTCCGTCCCTCAGAAATCCTTGCGCTTGGCATAAACCTCGTCTATGTCGCCGCAGAGGAGGAACGCCTGCTCCGGCAGGTCGTCGGCCTCGCCGCCGAGGATGGCCTCGAAGCTGCGAATGGTGTCCTCAAGGCGGACATAGCGCCCTTGCATGCCGGTGAAGTTTTCCGCCACGTGGAACGGCTGGGAGAGGAAGCGCTGAATGCGGCGGGCGCGGTTGACGGTGGCTCTGTCCTCAGGGCCGAGCTCGTCCATGCCGAGCACGGCGATGATGTCTTGAAGCTGCCTGTATTTTTCGAGCACGGCCTGAACGGCGCGCGCGGTGTTATAGTGCCGCTTGCCGATGATGCCGGGTTCGAGAATGCGCGAGGTGGAGTCGAGCGGGTCAACGGCGGGATAGATGCCAAGCTCGGAAATCGCGCGGGAGAGGACGGTGGTGGCGTCCAGGTGCGCAAAGGCCGTGGCGGGGGCGGGGTCGGTCAGGTCGTCCGCGGGGACATAAATCGCCTGAACCGAGGTGACCGAGCCGTCCTTGGTGGAGGTGATGCGCTCTTGCAGAGCGCCCATCTCGGTGGCGAGCGTCGGCTGATAGCCTACGGCGGAGGGCATGCGCCCCAACAGCGCCGACACCTCGGAGCCGGCCTGAGTGAAGCGGAAAATGTTGTCAATGAACAAAAGCACGTCCTGCCCGCTTCTGTCGCGGAAATCCTCCGCGATGGTCAGGCCGGAGAGGGGGACACGCAGTCTCGCTCCGGGCGGCTCGTTCATTTGGCCGAAAACGAGCGCGGTTTTGTTGATGACGCCGGACTCGTTCATCTCGTTCCAAAGGTCGTTGCCCTCGCGGCTGCGCTCGCCCACGCCGGCGAACACGGAGTAGCCGCCGTGCTCATAGGCCACGTTGCGGATAAGCTCCATGATGAGCACCGTTTTGCCCACGCCCGCGCCGCCGAAAAGGCCGATTTTGCCGCCCTTGGCGTAGGGCGCGAGCAGGTCGACCACCTTGATGCCGGTCTCCAGCATTTCGGTCGCGGGGCGAATGTCGGTGAAGGGGGGCGCGTCGCGGTGGATGGGCAGGTGCATATCCGCGTTGACCTCGCCCTTGCCGTCAATCGGCTCGCCGACGACGTTGAACATGCGGCCGAGCGTCGCCTCGCCCACGGGCATGGTTATCGCCTCGCCCGTGTCGGCGGCCACAGTGCCGCGCGAGATGCCGTCGGTCGAGGAGAGCGCAATGCAGCGCGCCGTGCCGTCGCCGATTTGCTGCACGACCTCCAGCGTGGTCTTGCCGCCGTCGGGGCGGACGACCTCGACGGCGTTATATAACTCCGGCAGCTGACCCGCCGGGAACTGAACGTCAACAACAGGCCCGATGACCTTTTTGACGATACCGTTTACCATATATTCAACCTCCTGATAGGATGAAAGGGTTCGACTCCCGTTCGCCTAAAGCATTGCGCTGCCGCCGACGATTTCGGAAATCTCGGTGGTTATGGCCGCCTGTCTCGCGTGGTTTAGCTCCAGCGTGAGGGAGGAAATAAGCTCTTCGGTGTTGTCGGTGGCGGCGGTCATGGCGGTCATGCGCGCCGAGTGCTCGCCGGCCTTGGCCTCCAAAAGCACGGAATAAACCGCGTTGGAGATATAAAGCTCCACCAGCGAGGAAAGCACGCTCTCCTCATCCGGCTCGAAGATGTATTCCCCCGCGCTCTCGCCGCCCTGCTGCGGCGGCACAGGCAGAAGCGTCATGCGCCCCGGCGTCTGCGCCAAAACGGACTTGAACTGCTGGTAAATCAGCACAATCTCGTCGGCCTCGCCGGAGAGATAAAGCCCCTTGAGATATTCCGTCAGCTCACCCGCGTCTGACGCGCCGGGGGTGTCGCTCATCTCGTCGAACGTGCGTCTGATGTCAAGCCCGGCGGAGGCGAAGCCCTCTTTGCCCCAGCGCCCCACTATCACCGCGAAGCCCTCGCCGCCGTCGGCGGCGATTTGCTGCTCGGCATAGTGCGCCAGCGCCGAATTATACACCCCGCAAAGACCACGGTTGCCCACAAAGATGACGTAGCACCGGCGTTTTATCTCGCCGCGCGGAGTGAGGAAGGGGTTATCCGCGCCCGTGGCGCGGCCTGAAAGGTGAGCGAGAATGGCGCGGCTTTTCTCGCTGAAGGTTTTGAGATTGGCCACGGCCGTTTGGGTGCGGCGGCGCTTGGCGGCGGACACCATTTTCATGGATTTTGTGATCTGCCGCGTGCTCTCAATGCTTTTTATCCTCGTGCGGATTGCGCGCATATTTGCCATACGCTCCACCTCCTGTTCTGCTTTTTTGCCCGGCGCGATTCAAGATCGCGCCGGATTTATCATTGTGCCTTGAACTCTTCAATCACCGCGCGCAACTTCGCCACGCTGTCGGCAGAGAGCTTTTTGCCGCTCATGATTTCGCCGTTGATCGCCGGATAATGCGCGTTGACGAAGGCGACCAGCTCGCGCTCAAACTGCGCGATGTCCGCGATGTCCACATCGTCGGCATAGCCCTCGGAGGCGGCGAAGATGGAGATGACCTGGTCGGCGGCGCTCATGGGCGCGTAGCACGGCTGCTTGAGCAGCTCGGTCATTCTGTCGCCGCGGTGGAGCGTGTCGCGCGTGGCCTTGTCAAGATCCGAGCCGAACTGCGAGAACGCGGCCAGCTCTCTGTACTGCGCCAAGTCCATTCTCAGTCGACCCGCGAACTGCTTCATCGCGCCCAGCTGTGCGCTGCCGCCGACGCGGGACACGGAAAGCCCCACGTTGACCGCCGGGCGCACACCGGCGTTGAAAAGGTCGGTTTCGAGGAAAATCTGACCGTCGGTGATGGAGATGACGTTGGTGGGTATGTAGGCGGAGATGTCACCGGCCTGCGTTTCGATGATGGGCAGCGCCGTCATGCTGCCGCCGCCAAGCTCGTCGGAGAGGCGCGCGGCGCGTTCAAGCAGTCTCGAATGCAGGTAGAACACATCGCCGGGGTAGGCCTCGCGTCCGGGCGGGCGGTGCAGCAGGAGCGAGATTTCGCGGTATGCCACGGCCTGCTTGCTCAAATCGTCATAGACAATCAGCACGTCCTTGCCCTTATACATGAAGTATTCGCCCATGGCCGCGCCGGAATAGGGCGCGATGTAGAGCATGGGGGCGGGCTGAGACGCCGTCGCGGACACGACGATGGTATAGTCCATTGCGCCGTGCTCTTTGAGCTTGTCGACGAAGCTGGCCACGGTGGACTCTTTCTGCCCTATCGCGACATAGATGCAGATCATGTCCTGACCCTTTTGGTTGATGATGGTGTCGAGCGCGATGGAGGTTTTGCCGGTTTGGCGGTCGCCGATTATCAGCTCGCGCTGGCCGCGCCCGATGGGGATGAGCGCGTCAATGGCCTTGATGCCCGTCTGCATCGGCACGGAAACGCTCTTGCGCTCGATGACGCCGGGCGCGCGGCTTTCAATGGGGCGAGTCTCGGTGGTGCGCAGCTTGCCCTTGCCGTCCACCGGGCGGCCGAGGGAGTCAACCACGCGGCCGAGCAGCGCCTCGCCCACGGGCACTTCAATTATGCGCCCCGTGCGCCGGACGGTGTCGCCCTCCTGCACCTCGTCATAATCGCCCAGAAGCACGACGCCCACGTCGTCCTTTTCCAGGTCCATCACCATGCCGCGCAGGTTGCCCTCAAACTCCAAAAGCTCGCCGGCCATGACGTCGGCCAAGCCGGACACGCGGCATATACCGTCGGAGAGCGTGGTGACCGTGCCGCACTGGAACACGTCGATGCCTGTGGCGGCGTTGGCCAGCTTTTCGCGCATGAGCGCGAGCATGTCGCCGTCGCCCTCGCACTCGGCGACGGACTTTTTGGCGGCGTTGAGCATGGACTGCGCCGTGCCGTCATAAACCGTGTCGCCCACGGCCACGCGCGCGCCCGCGATGACAGCCTCGTCGCGCTCGACGGTGATGTTCACGTCCTCCGCGCCGAATTTATCCTCAATAACGGCGCTTATCGCGTCGGCCTCGGCCTCGCTCAGAGTGTCCGAGCCGGTTATGGTCACGTTCAGCTCGCGCCCTGCGGCGAGCTGAACCTTGTCGCTTTGCTGCAAGGCCAGTTTTTCGGGCAGGTCTTTTATGAACCGCGCCGTCAGCGCGGCCTTGTCGCTTGCGCTTGCTGTGCGCAGAATGTCCGCCGCCGCCTTGGTGAGGGCTTCGGCGGCCTCGGCGTTGATGCGCCGCTGCATTTCGAGGCGAAGCTGTTCGAGGCGGCTTTCCTCCTCGGCGCTTGCCGCATCGCGCAGACGCGCGCGCTCGGCCTCGCTTTGCCGCGCGAGCGCGGCCAGCTCATCGTTGGCGCGGCTGAGTATGGCCGCGCATTCCTTTTCGCCCTCGGCCTTGATTGCGCCGAGCGAGGCGCGGGTCGCTTTCGCGGCCTCGTCGGCCTTGTCTGCGCCCTTGAGCTCATCGATGATGTTTTCTTTATAGTCTTTTACGGTCTTTTTCGCGATGGGCTTGCCGACAAAGTAAAGCCCCGCGCCCAAAATGCCGAAGTTGATGAGATTATAAAATATATTCCATTCAAACATTGCTTATCTGCCCCTCCTTTCTGCTGTTTTCAGTGTGATTTCCGTTTCAATCCCGGCCGATGAGGCGCTCGGCCAAGGTGCGGGCGAGCGCGTCCTTCTCCGCGTCGAACTGCGCGGAGATGTCCTCGGCCTCGGCGTCGATGCGCGCCTTGGCGTCGCGCCTGTCCTTGGCGCTTTGCGCGTGCAGCGCCTTGGCAAGGTCGTCCTCGGCCTTGCTCTCCTCGGCGCGCTTGGCGGCGATGAGCGCCTTGGCCTCGTCGCGGCGGGCGGCCTTGTCGCCGTCGATGCGCGATGAAAGCTCGTCGGCCTCACTTTGGGCAAGGCGGGCGGCCTCATTGCTCGCGTCGATGCGCGCCTGACGCTCGCGCATGAACTTCAGCACGGGGGTGTACAGAAATTTGTTGAGCAGAAACAGCAAAAGGAAGAAGCTTATAATGGTGAGAACAAGCTCTGAAATATTGATGCTCAGCATATTTATCTCCTTCGCCGCGTTTTTGAATATCGGCGCGCGCCGCGCAAGCGGTCAGCGGGGCGCGCGCCCTGTCGGGTCAAAGCCGAATCAAACGATTTTGGCCACCAGCATGAACGCGATGAGCAAGCCGTAAATGGTCAGTGCTTCCATGAGGCCGAGGGAGAGAATCAGCGTGGAGCGGATGTCCTTGGCCGCTTCGGGCTGGCGGGCGATGGCCTCCATGGCCTTGGAGGCGGTCATGCCCTGGCCGATAGAAGGGCCGATGGTGCTCAGCGACATGGTGATTGCCGCGGCGATTGCGATAAGTCCGTTGGTGATATCCATTGTTTTATCTCCTTTATAATAATGGTTTGGTTATTCTTCCTCCGCCGCCTCGCCGATGTAAATCGACAGCAGCATCGTGAAAACAAGCGCCTGAATCAGGCAGAACAGCAAGCTCAGCACGTTCATCACGAGCGGCACGAGCACGGGGAAGATGGTGTACAGATTTTCCGTGACCATTTCCTCGCCGTAGAGGTTGCCGAACAGACGCAGCGCCAGCGAGAACGGGCGCACAAGCTGTTCAACCAGCGTCAGCGGCAGCATCACGCTCAAAAACGACTTGAGATAGCCTTTCCACCCGCGCTCTTTCACGCCCACCGTGTGGATCGTGAAAAACCCGACTATGGCCAAGGCCGCCGTGACCGACAAGCTCGCCGTCGGCACTTTGAAGGCGCTGAAATGCCCCGCGCCGGGCAGAATGCCGGAATAGTTGCTGACAATGATGAAGATAAAGAGCGTGGCAAGCACGGGGAAATATTTGTCCGTCAAGTGCGTGCCGAGAATGTCGCTGAAGTAGGAGTGGAGCTTGGCGACGACCTGCTCTGCGAGGTTTTGCAGCAGCCCCGGCTCAGCCTTCATGTTGCGCGTGGCCAAAATCGACAGCAGCGTCAAAATCGCGGTGATTATCCAAATCGTCACGACTGTGCCGGTGATTTCTATCGGCCCTAAGGAAAACAGCACATTGCTCGTCTCTTCCATTCTTTCACCTCCGTTTTCTTGTTTGTTTACGAGATATAATAACACTTTTTTCTATGCTTTTCAATTGAATAATATGCGTTTGTTCGTTCCAAATCTCATGCCGCGCGAAATCTGCGCAAAAACCGCTGATTTTGGTGCGGATTATGCGAAATATTTATGCGGAAAGTATGAGAAACAGGCAAACGCGCTGACAAAAAATCGGCACAGCCGCGTGGGCTGTGCCGATGGTGGGTGATGGGGTTAATATGCCACGCCCCAGTAGATCATGTGCTTGGCGGGTTTGCCGCAGCAGGCGCAGACCTCGCCGAGGTTTTCCTGCTCGAAGGGGATGCAGCGCGAGGACATGCCCGCCTGCTCCTTCATTGCCAGCTCGCAGTCAAGCTCGCCGCACCACATGGTCTTGATGAAGCCGCCCTTCTCCTGCTGGAGCTGCTTTGCCTCTTCGAGGGAGTATGCGGGGTAGGTGTGCTCGTCCAGGTTCGCCTTGGCCTTGGCGTAAAGCCCGGCCTGCACGTCGTCCAAAAGTTCGGGAATGCGCGTTTCCAGCTCGTCGAGCGACACGGTGATTTTCTCGCCGTTGTCGCGGCGGACGGCCACGCACACGCCGTTTTCGATGTCGCGCGGCCCAAGCTCAACGCGCAGTGGCACGCCCTTCATCTCATACTGCGCGCACTTCCAGCCGAGGCTGTTGTCGCTGA